>CAMAHD010000054.1 GCA_945834405.1 uncultured Prevotella sp.
ATTTTTGAACACCTCAATACAATGAGGGTGTGTCAGAAGCATCTGACACACCCAATATTGGAAACCGCAATGGATAAGCATCCATCAACGGGCCTGTATCTCTTGCAAGAGACGATCAGCATGACCCCATTTCTCCATCATGAATAAGACGAAACGGATATCAACACCGATACAACGAGCCAACTCTCGGTCGAAACGGAGGTCGGAAGAAAGGCTATCCCAGTTGCCGTCAAAGGCAAGTCCTATCAACTCGCCCTTACCGTTGAACATCGGCGAACCACTGTTGCCTCCGGTGATGTCGTTGTTGGTCAGGAAGCAGAGCTGCATCTTGCCTGTCGTTTTGTCGCTGTACTTACCATAGTCAGATGCATTCATCAGTTCGTGCATGATGGGCTCTGCAAAATAATCCACATTGCTGTCACCCTTCTTCATCTTTTCCAAAAGACTTTCCGAAGTCGTGTAATAACCAGAAGGCTCACCGCCCAACAAGAATCCTCCAACCTGACCATAGCTTAGGCGCATGGTGAAGTTGGCATCACTGTAGTGGGGCAGGTCTTGTTCCATACGCAGCTTCACATCGCAAAGATAACGTTCTTGCAATTCGATGGAATCGATGGAAGCCAATAAAGGTTCGCGTATCTGGTCGCGCATCGCAGTGAGTGAAAGCCCCAGCTGAACACCCATATCCTTGCTGTACTCCTTTTTATTGATATAGATGGGCTGTTTGTTCTTCATCAAGAGAGAAGTATTCCAAACCTTTTCTACATATTGGGCATAATTACCCTTGAAGTCACGGTCTATAGTCTGATAGATATCGGGCAGGAACTCGGCATCTACCTGCTTGCGATAGTTGGCAAGAAGAGCTGCCAGTACATCCTTGTCAGTGGCGGCATCCCATGTATCGCTGTTATCCTCAAACTCTACATATTGCTTCTTCTTGTTGGTTTCGGGTCCTTTCACTTCTATGCCATTGTGTACCTTCATGGCCCTGGTGGTCAGTTCACTGGTTCCACGGAAGGTCTCGTTAAAATACATCAAAGCCTTGCGCAACTTAAAACGCTGGTCATAGAGACGCTTCATCAAGTCGAGATCCAGTTTACCCTTCAGATACCCCGTTGAATCCTGATAATGACGGATAGCCGTTTCGAAATCGGCCTTCTGCTGAATCAGTCCGATACTGTCGATACATTTGTTCATGCCGATAGAGTTTTTCCAGTAGTTGGAGCTTTGGGCATACTTAGAGTCGTACTTGATACGTACAGCCTCATCGGCTCTCATGTGTTTCAGCATCACCTCCTGCTTGACGCCGCGCACCTGGGCACGTGGTTCGTTCTCTGCATCCCTGCGCTCACGGATTCCCCATGATGACACATAACGGTTGGTACTTCCTGGATAACCCATGGTCATGGAGAAAGAGCCTTCCTGATAACCGTTCAATGATACGGGTGCCCAGCACTCAGGTCGATAAGGCACATTATCCTTGCTATAAGCAGCAGGTCCGTTGGTTTTAGGGTCTGCATAGATACGGAAGACCGAGAAGTCGCAGGTCTGGCGAGGCCACATCCAGTTGTCCGTCTCACCGCCATACTTACCCATCGATTTGGGGATGGTGAAGACAAGGCGCAAGTCGGTAAAATCGCGGTAGGTAGTGGCATAGAAAGCATTGCCTTCATAGAAAGGCTTGATTTCCAGGCGCAGCGTGGAGTCCTGCTGCTTGACTTCCTTCGACCACGCATTCTCGATAGAATCGAGGAAATGGCTCTGGTCTTCGAGACTCAGTTTATACATCCCCAGCTGTTCGAGGTCACTTGTCACGTCTCTCTGACTGATCATGAAGCTGACAAACATATTCTCGTTGGGCAGTTCTTCCTCGTACGTCTTGGCATAGAAACCATCGCGCATATAGTCATGCTCCACGGTGGAGTGACTGCGGATGGCCTCAAAGCCACAATGGTGATTGGTGAAGACCAATCCATTAGGAGAAACCACTACACCAGAACAATAGCCGGAGAAGTTGACAACCGCATTCTTCACCGCATGTTCACTCTGATAGAGATCGGCATACGGAAGCGCAAAACCTTCAGTCTGCATCTGCTGGAATACCACCCTGGGCAGATTATAAAGCGTCCACATACCCTCATCAGCATGAACAGACGCTGTCGACAGCAAAGCTGCCATCATCAATGTACTTTTTTTCATGATTTTATGTTTTTATGATTCTATTTATTATTCCGAAACCTTTTACCGATGACAGGCAATGAACTCAGCGGAAAATCATTCTTGACTATCCAGCAGATGAATGCCGCGATTATCAGCGTGTTGCCAGCCAACACAACGGGTATGGGGCACGCCTGTTTCAGCAGTTGCATCAATACGAACGAGACGACAGCAAGCAGCACGTATTGCAGGATTTCCTTCATCGGATAGCGAATAGGATAGTACTTCTGTCCTACCAGATAGCTGAGCAACATGGCCGTTCCATATCCCGCAAAGCCTGCCCAGGCACATGCCATATAGCCATAAGAGGGCACCAACACAATATTCATGGTTATCAGTACGACACATCCTATACCGGAAAACCATGCGCCCCAGATGGTCTTGTCTATCAACTTATACCAGAACGAAAGATTGAAATAAATACCCATCATGATTTCAGCCGCCATCACGATAGGCACAACCCTGAGTCCACTCCAATAGCCTTGTTCGATGATATACTTGAGGATATCCAGATATCCCACCACCATCAGGAACGCCAGTAAAGTAAAGATGATAAAATACTTCATTGCCTTGGCATAGGTGTCCCTGCTGTCTTTTTCCTTCGCCTTGCCAAAGACGAAAGGTTCGTAAGCGTAACGGAAAGCCTGGGTAATCATGGCCATAATCATGGCTATCTTCGAAGCTGCACCATAGACAGCCAGCTGGGCATGGGCATCGGTGCCACGATAAATATAAGGAAACAGTATCTTATCGGCTGTCTGGTTGAGAATACCGGCAATACCAAGTACCAATATGGGCCAGGCATAGCTGAACATCCTTCTCATCAGCTGAGGGTCGAAAGTCCATCTGAAGCCTGTCAGTTCGCGATAAAAGAACAAGGTAATCATAGCGGTGCAGCCGAGATTGATATAGAAAGCATAGCCGGCACCGACGGTAGGGTCGTAAATCTTTCCTACCAGTTCGGGCGCATGGGCATAACAGGCTGGCAAGACGAGAAAATAAATGATGTTGAAAAGAATGTTCATTAGGATGAACAGCATCTTCAATGCAGCAAACTTGATGGCTTTCTTCTGATAGCGCAGATAGGCAAAGGGAATACACTGAAAAGCATCGATAGCCACTGTCAGTGCCATCACCCAGATGTAAGAGGGATGGTCAGCATAACCCATGAGCGTTGACAATGGGGTGAGAAACACAAACACCAGGCCCACGAAAGCCATGGAAACAGTACCTACGGCGAAGAGTGTGGTGGAATAGACACGTTGGACATTTTCACCCTCATGATTGGCAAAACGGAAGAAGGTCGTTTCCATTCCGAAGGTCAGCAACACGAGGATGAGCGCCGTATACGCATAGATATTGGTAATCACACCATAGCCACCACTGGCTACTGACAGCTTGGCTGTATACAGCGGAACAAGGAGATAATTGAGAAAACGCCCTACGATACTGCTCAGGCCATAGATGGCCGTCTCCTTAGCCAAAGATTTCATGTTTGCCATAATCAAGGAATGTTTGAATCGTTAAAAGAACATATAACAGATGGCAATAGCTGCTATCACCCCAGCCAGATCAGCCAACAAGCCACATGCCACCGCATGACGGGTATAGCGGATGCCCACACTGCCGAAATAAACTGCTAATATATAAAAGGTGGTGTCCGTAGACCCCTGGAAGATACACGTGAGTCTGCCCACAAAGGAATCGGCTCCATAGGTTGTCATGGCATCTACCATCAGTCCTCTTGCCCCGCTTCCGGAAAGCGGTTTCATGAGTGCCGTAGGCAGTGCCTCCACGAAATCGGTGTTACAGCCCAAAGCCTCCACACCCCATTTGACTCCCCCTATCAGCATATCCATCGCCCCGGAAGCACGGAAAACCCCTATCGCCACCAGGATGGCTACCAGATAGGGTATGATGCGGACCGCGGTAGTGAATCCTTCCTTGGCTCCCTCCACAAAGGCATCATAGACATTCACCTTCTTTCTGACACCTGCCACAATAAAACCTGTCATAATAGTCATCAGCAGGATGTTTGCCACTGTCGTGCTCACGATGCCCACCTGTTCCTTGTCCATATTTCCAAAGCTCCAGATGATGGCAGACACCAAGAGACAGGCTCCGCCCAGAGTCAGCAGCATGGTGCGGTTGATGAGGTTGATGCGCTGATAGATACTCGTCACGATGATACCTGCCAGGGTTGAAAAGAACGTAGCCAAGAGGATAGGCACAAAGACATCCGTTGGCTGTGCAGCACCCATCTGCGCCCTGTATACCATGATACTGACGGGTATCAAGGTGAGACCGCTGGTATTCAGTACCAGAAACATAATCATCGGATTGGTGGCTGTATCCTTGCGCTTATTCAGTTCCTGCAACTGCTCCATCGCCTTCAGTCCCAGCGGAGTGGCAGCATTATCCAGCCCTAACATATTGGCGGCGATATTCATGAAGATGCTGCCGGTAACGGGATGTCCCTTGGGTATATCCGGAAAAAGACGACAGAAGACAGGGCCTAACAGGCGTGCCAGCATGTTGACAACCCCACCCTTTTCTCCAATCTTCATGACTCCTAACCACAAAGCCAAGACTCCAGTCAAACCTAATGATATCTCAAATGCCGTCTTCGACGTGTCGAACGTGGCATTCATCATGGCTGGAAATACCTCAACATCCCCCATCAGCACCAGTTTGACAAGTGCCACCACGAAGGCGATGAGAAAAAAAGCTACCCAAATATAGTTCAAAACCATACCCTTATATTTTATTCATCTAAATAATTGCAAAGTTACTCGATTTTGACGGAATAACAAAAAAAATGAGATAATAATGGCATCTGTATGTTAAAATTATTGACAATGAGAACCACGCTATCATTATTTTTTGTAAATTTGCAGCGGATTATACGTATATATATAAACGAACCATTTGGAAACTCATACCTCAAATCATCATGAACCATACAATGAAATTTGTTCGACTCCTTTCCCTCATGGGGGGAGTTCTCTTCGGATTGTCATCATGTCATGACACCTCCTATTTTAACAAAGAGGCTTACACCGAATTGATTAAGAATGCTTTTCCTGTTGAGAATGTTGATAGCGAACAGGAGTGGAAAACCATTGGCTCTGCCCAACTGAAGATTCAAGTGAAGATGAAGGAAGACGGCGACTACAAGGTCTATGTCTATTCCTCCATGCCACAAGCGGGTCAGAAAAATGAACTGCTGGCTCAGGGTACAGTAACCAATGGCGGCACACTGACCACCTCCATCAACTACCGACTGAACTCCAACTGCATCTATATCGCACTGATTGATGCCAGAGGTTTCATGTCTGTTTATCCCCGAAATATCGAAGGCAATGAACTGAATACAAGCGTGGGTGACATCGCTGTCTCCCAGACTCGCTCACTGAACAAGCGAGCCATCAGCAGCAGCTTCTCCTTTGCTCAGGCTCCCAGCGATGACCAATTCAAGAGCAGCATACCTGCCGACGCCGTTCCTACTTCTTCCTATAACGGCAACTACAATGGCAATTACTATCTGGCAGAAGGAACGACCTACATCAACATCTGGAGTGGCTGTCAGGCTCTGTATGTGGGTCCGGGAACCTTCAATATCAGCGGCAACAACTACATCGGTGGCAACACTACCGTCTATCTGCTGCCCGGTGCCATCCTGAACTTCACCGGCTCAAAAGGCTTTAACAACAACCAGTACAATGTGAAGATATTCATCAGCGAAGGGGCGCAGCTCAACACGGGACTCTTCGCCATCGGTATTGCCTGCTACAACAGGGGCAGCATGCACGTGAACCAAATGAGAAACTACGATAACAGCATCATGTTCAACGAGGGTACTATCACGGTTGACAATGGGCTTTCGGTAGAGAAGGACAATGCACAGATTGTCAATGCCGGTACCATCACTGCCAAGACGCTGACCACGGCTGGCTCCGGACATTTCCTGAACCTCGGCGAGACGACCATAGCCGACAACACCATCATCAACAGCGACAATTGCACCTGGCAGAATGATGGCACCTATACGACCAAGTATTTCAACTATACGGCTGGTAGCACGAACGTTATCAACAACTGTCGCCTGACAGTGACGGAGGATTTCAACATCAATCTGGGAAAAACCAACGTCAACAGTTTCCAGGTGGACGCTAACGGCAGTGTCGTCACCAAGAACCTCAATCTGGGTATCGGTTATATCAAACTGGGTGCTCAGGCTTTATTCAAGGTGACCGAAAAGGCTACGCTCAACTGTACCAAGAGCGGCTATGGCATCTACGGAGTGGGTAACCTCCATGCTGTCTTTGCTGCCAATCACGTCGAGGAGGGCAGATCAAGCAAAGCCATGCATGTCACCTATGAAGGCAACCTCTGGGTTGCATATAACACCCATTTCCCCCAGGGTCATGACGGTGATCCTTCCCACCTGAAGTACTTTACAGGCGAAAATGTCATCATGGCTATCGGTATGGACGATGCCAACATCTCCATCCCTTCATCCGACTGTACTCCCGGTTATAACCAGGCTGAAACACCTGTCACTCCTCCCGAAGCCGACAGCTTCACTACCCGCTTCTGTTTTGAGGATAACTTCCCCGAGCCCGGCGACTACGACTTCAACGACTTCGTGGCTTCCATCAGCATCAAGGATAAGGAGAGCAACAAACTGACCCTGCAAGTTACCATAGAGGCAGTGGGTGCCAGCAAGCAGCTTGCTGCTGCCCTGCGCCTGAAAGGAGTGCCTTCCAGCGGAGTAAGCATCACCCAGACGAGCGACAGATGGTTTGATATCGCAAACCGTGAACCAACGAGTGAGAAGATGCTCATTGCCAACTCCATCCTCTTGCCCGACAACATGGTGAAGACAGCCGACAAGGACGCGGTAATCTACATCTGCAACGATGCTCACTGGACACTCAAACAAGAGCGTGCATCCGTGGGCGGTGTGAAGCGTGCCTTCTATAACACCCTTGCCAAAGACCAGTCAAATACATCCGCTGTTTCTGCCGAACAGGCAGACCCCGTTACCTGCGAGATAGAACTTACCTTTGATTCGGAAGAAAGCTGCAATGCCTTTAACGCAGAACAGCTCGATCTCTTCCTCATCGAAGGCTATAACGGCAGTTACTGGGAGGTTCATACCTATCCTTTCAAGACCGACTGCATCCTCTATAACTACGACCATGGCAGCTATGTCGATGACTATCTGGATGTTTATCCCTGGGCCATCGCCATGCCGTCGGATTTCAGATATCCAAGGGAATTCCACCCCATCGGGTCTCTCAAACAAGGGGTGATGGGCGGTGCCTACCAGACTCCCGGCCACTCGTTTGGCGAATGGGCTGCCGACCGTACCGTCGCTACCGACTGGTATCTCTATCCTCAGGAAGGCTGGATATACTAAGTAATGGTGAAAACCAAACAATTCTTGGAATATGCCATACTTTTACCCATGCTGCAAATACACCTCCCGACAGATGTATTTGCAGCATTCGTATCTTTAAATACATGGACAAATGGAACAACTGCTGCATTATGTCTGGAAGCATAAAATGTTTCCACTACACGAACTGAAGACAAACGACGGTCAAGACATTGATGTCATTGATACAGGACTGCACAATACCAACAGCGGACCCGACTTCTTCAATGCGAAAATCAGAATCAACGGAACCGTCTGGATAGGAAACGTCGAGATACACGACCGCTCCAGCGACTGGTATGCACACAGGCACGAACAGGACAGCCACTATGACAACGTCATCCTGCATGTCGTCGGAGAGGTCAATGCTGAAACGACCAACTCCAAAGGCAAGCTCATCCCACAGCTCCAACTGCCCATCCCTCCTTCCGTGGCAACCAACTATCACAAACTGATTACCACCGACCACTATCCACCCTGCTATAAGGTGATTCCCAACCTCTCCCGACTGACCATCCATTCCTGGATGGCTGCCTTGCAGACAGAACGTCTCGAACAGAAGACAGAGGCTATCAAGTATCGTGCCGACTTGGGGATAGGCGACTGGGAGGGTGCTCTCTTCATCACCCTGGCAAGAAACTTTGGTTTCGGCATCAACGGAGAGGCTTTTGAATATTGGGCACGCAGCATATCCCTGAACATGGTCGGCAGGCATCGCGACAATCTCTTCCAGATAGAAGCCCTGTTCATGGGACAGGCTGGGCTGCTCGATGCCGATGCCCTGCCAGAGAACTACCGGCAGGCAGCCCTGGCAGATGAATATTTCCAGAAACTACGCAACGAATATACTTTTCTTGCCCATAAATACAGCCTCAGCCCCATCAGTCACAAGCTATGGCGCTTCCTGCGGCTGCGACCCCAGAACTTCCCACATATACGCATCTCGCAACTGGCACAGCTCTACTACTCCGGGCAGTTAGACTTGAGCCGTCTGATAGAATGTAAAAGCGTTGACGACCTTTTCAGAATCATGCAGACACAGGTGACGGAATACTGGCAGACCCACTATGCCTTCGGTGCTGTCAGCACACGCAATGAGAAACACCTGAGCACCGCCTCTCTCAACCTGATAGCCATCAACACTGCCATCCCCATGCTTTTTGCCTACGGACGGCATACGATGCGCGAAGAGTTGTGCGAACGCGCTTTCAACCTGCTGGAACAGCTGAAGCCGGAAAACAATACCATCATCCGGCTGTGGAAAGAGCTGGGCATCACTGTCGACAATGCCGGTGACAGCCAAGCCCTCATCCAGTTGAAGCACCAGTACTGCGACCATAAAGACTGCCTGCGTTGCCGCATCGGCTACGAATATCTCAAGGCTCCCAAACTGTAACCTCCATCAAACGATATAAACTCATGACCTACGATTTTGAAACAATTCTGCAAGTACGCGACTACGAATGTGACATTGAGGGTATAGTCAATAATGCCAACTATCTGCACTATGCCGAACATACACGCCACCTGTTCCTCAAGGAGCGCGGCCTCAGCTTTGCCGAGATGCACCGCAAGGGTGTGGATGCCGTTGTGGCACGCATGAACCTGCAATACAAGGCTCCTTTGCGCTGTGATGACGAATTCCGCTCATGCCTGTCTGTAACCAAGGAGGGTATCAAATATGTGTTCCATCAAGACATATATCGTCTGGCAGACAACAAACTGTCCTTCCGGGGTAACATCGAACTGGTATGTATCGTCAATGGCCGTCTCTCGGACAACGCTGAGTACGACCGGGCACTACTAAACAAATAGTCATGGAACAACAGGAAACGATCTATGCGATGGCGCTGACGCGCATCAGTAACTTCAATTTCCAGACGGCACTCCAGCTCTACCGCGAGATGGGCAGTGCACAGGCTATCTATGACCATCGGAATGACATTCAGGACATCCTGCCCGAATGTTCTCCCCGGCTGCTCCACGCCATCCGGTCGTGGGATGATGCCTTGCATCGGGCTGAAGCGGAACTGGAGTTTGCCTCACGCCATCATATCCGGATTCTGACTCCCGCCGATGATGACTATCCCTGCCGACTGAACGAATGTGTGGATGCGCCCTTGGTTCTGTACTACCGGGGCTGTGCAGATCTCAATACACAACATATCCTGGCTATCGTAGGCACACGCCAATGTACCAGCTATGGACAAGACCTCATCCGTCAGTTTGTCAAAGAACTGGCAGAACAGGTACCTGACACCCTCATCGTCAGCGGACTGGCATACGGAGTAGACATACATGCCCATCGCAGGGCTCTCGAACACGGACTTCCCACCATAGGTGTTCTGGCTCATGGCTTGGACCAGCTCTACCCTGCCCACCACCGTGAGACAGCAAGACAGATGCTGCAACAGGGAGGACTGCTGACGGAGTTCATGAGTCAGACCAATGCCGATAAGCCTAACTTTGTGAGGCGCAACCGTATCGTCGCCGGCATGGCTGACGCTACCCTCTTGGTGGAGAGTGCCTTCAAGGGTGGCGGCTTGATTACCGCCCGTATCGCCAACAGCTACAACCGCGATGTCTTCGCCTTTCCCGGTGCTGTCGGTGCTACCTATTCAGAGGGATGCAACCAGCTGATACGTAACAAGGAGGCTGAGCTGATAACCCGGGCAGAAGAACTGGTTCAGGCGATGGGTTGGGAGAATGCTGCAGCCTTGGAACAAGCCAAACGTCACGGCATTGAAAGGGAGATATTTCCCGAACTCTCTGACGAGGAACAGCGCATCACCACCCTGCTGCTCAACAACGGAGACCTTCCTCTGAACACCATCTCCATCCAAAGCGGCATCCCTATTCAACATACCAATGCCCTTCTCTTCCAGCTGGAGATGAAGGGAGTGATACGCCTGCTTGCTGGAGGTATCTATCATCTGATAAGATAAAATCGTTTATTAAACTCTGATAAGATAAAAACGTTTATTAAACAAAGACAAGAAAAAATCGTTTCTTAAACAATGAATATAGGCAATATTTCCTTGGGTGAACGCCCCGTCTTCTTAGCCCCTATGGAAGACGTGACAGACATTGGTTTCAGAATGCTCTGCAAACGTTTCGGTGCCTCGATGGTATACACCGAGTTTGTCAGTGCCGAAGCGCTGATACGCGATGTCAAATCAACGGTATCTAAACTGAACATCAGTGATGAAGAGCGACCTGTGGGCATTCAGATCTACGGTCGCACGGTAGATGCGATGGTGGAAGCTGCCAAGATAGTAGAACAAGCCCATCCCGATGTCATTGACCTCAACTTCGGTTGTCCTGTCAAGAAAGTGGCAGGAAAGGGTGCCGGTGCTGGCATGTTACAGAATATACCGCTGATGCTGGACATCACCCGCGAGGTGGTCAAGGCAGTCCAACTGCCTGTCACGGTCAAGACCCGACTGGGATGGAACTCCGACAGTCTCATCATCCCTACCCTTGCAGAGCAGCTGCAGGATTGTGGCATCCAAGCCCTGACCATCCATGGCAGAACACGGGCACAGATGTATACCGGTCAGGCAGACTGGACACTCATCGGTGAGGTGAAACGTAATCCACGCATCCATATACCCATCATCGGCAATGGCGACATCACCAACGGCGAGGAAGCGCGACGGGCATTCGATGACTATGGCGTAGATGCCATCATGGTGGGCAGAGCCACCTTTGGCTGTCCTTGGATATTCAAGGAAATAAAAGAGGCGGTACACCCCGAAGAGTCTACCGCCCCGTTATCTTTCAATGAAAAGCTGGACCTTCTCCTGGAGCAGCTGCGCATCAATGTAGAACGTATTGACGAGTATCGTGGCATCCTGCACACGCGCCGCCATCTGGCAGCCTCACCGATATTCAAAGGCATTCCCGACTTCCGTCAGACGCGCATTGCCATGCTCCGTGCTACCACGGTGGCGGAACTGACCGCCATCATGGAGCAGGTAAGAGAGAGGTTTAGTACTGCAGCTTCATGATTTGTCTGCTGCCATCCTTGGCGGTGGCAACGACGATATATGTACCGCGCTGCAGTCTGTTCATCTCGATGGTGTCGCCCTTGACACTCTCCATCTGGCATCCATTGATGCTGTAGAGGGTCATGCGCTGGGCACCTTCAGCCGAAAGGGCTGTTCCCTGACGAACAAAACTCAACTGGTTGCCGTTGTTACTGCTTATCTGACTGATACCTGTGGCAACGGCAATCACGTCGAATGACGCTACCAGTTCTCCGGCCTTCACGATGACGGTGGCAGCACCTTCACCTACGCAGGCTACCTGCAGGAGGGCACGGTTTCCTTCCGTTTCCACAACTTTCACCTTGGCTACCTGTTCGTCAGTAGACTCGACGGTAACCGCAGCTGCATCCAGACCATATACAATAACCTGATTGGTCAGGGTGTCACCCTCAACCATCTCCATCAGCTCTTTCTCACATTCGATAGCCACGGCCACGTTCTCGAACCACAGCTGGGGCAGCAGCGTTCCATTCTCTTTCCAAGGCTCTGTCGTCGTTGTTCCATAGACATATCCCATGGTGGCGTACATGAAGTCCTTGTCCAGCTCTGCAACAGTCTTGCTGGCTCCATTGGGAACAGAGTGGTCATCGCTGTTCACAGCCTCGCCATTTACGAGCGCATTCTCCGTGGCATAGTTCATGGCAAGTCCTATCTCGGTATAGTGCTTCTCGCCCGGTTCATATCTCTCGTCTGCGATGGTGAAACCGACGATGCGGTTGACAGTACCGTCATTGGCAGTCTGCGAAGTCATCGCCATGTCAGAGACACACTTGGAGAGGACAGTTACCGCCTTCTGTGTCCAGTCACTTTCTATATATCCCAGAATACCACCGGCACTCAGCTTGCCCCAGGTGGAAGCCTTTGCTACCTGTATGCTACCCTGAGCGAGACAGCGTGTGATGGCAGCACGGTTGTTGTTGCTTCCCACGATACCGCCTACGGTATTGGTACCGATCAGCTGTGCCTGCACATGACAGTCGGTAACCTTAGAGTCTGTACCCGACACACCCATGATACCGCCCACATAGGTATCGCCACTGATGACGTTGCCGCCGGTAAGGGCACAGGCAGTCACATTCGTACTGGTTCTGGCATCACCCACGATGCCGCCGATGGCTGAAGCTGAGGGAGCCGTGATGGTAGCGCCCTGTACCGAACAGCCCTGAATCTCGGTAAATACAGAGCCATAGCCCACCAGTCCGCCAATGGTAGACGAAGCGTTGCCGCTCTCGTCGATGATACGAGCATCGTATACATGCACATTGGTCAAGGTATCTCTTACAGACATACCTGCGATGACACCCACATTGCTGTTCTTGCCGTTCACGGTAATGTCTGCTTTCAGTATCTTCAGGTCTTTGATGGAAGAACCCTCTGTCAGATAGCCGAAGAGACCCGCCTGAGGCATCTTACTGTTGACACGCAGGTTGGAGATGCTGTGGTTCTGGCCATCGAGATGACCGCCGAAGGTAGAGACAGGAGTCCAATTGTCTGCTGCCAGACTCAGGTCGATATCATTACCCAAGACATAATAAGCATTGGGATTACGTCCTACCATCTGCAGGTCGCCGGCCGTTGAAATGACGTAAGGACTGGCTTTGGTTCCTTCGCCACCCTTGGCAAACATGCTGAAGGGAAGAGAGTGGAACTCCAATGAATACACCTTGGTATCATAGTTGTAGCTGACCAGCATCACTCTTGGGTTGTTGCTGTCTTCAGTAAGTACCGAAGCGGTACGCAAGTCTCCCTTTACTTCGTCAGCTCTGAAGGTACGCATCACCGTACCGTCTTCGTGACAAACCATGAGCACGTCTTCTATCTCCTCGCTGTTCTCCTTTTTAATCTTGGCAAAGAAGATGAAGTCGAGGTCGTTGTCGGTATCAAAGAGATAGGGATTCAACACATAGCCTTTGATGAGCGGACGGAACAGTTCGGCACGCTTACCCAGATTGAAGCTGGTATAATGGTCCAGCTTCAGGTCGCGTGTATACCATCCCAGACGGGCAATCACATTGCCCTCTTCATCAGAGGTAGCCGAGCCCATGCTCATGATATACTGGTAATCATCACCCACGAGATAGCGGTCGAAGTTGGTAGAGATACGTTCTCCGTCAATCTGTGCGGGCATCAGGGTGGCATTGGTACAAGAAGGGATGTCTACCATCTGTATCTGCTGCACGTCGCCTATCGCCTGCATGAAATACATCTGTTCGCTGAATCCGGGCAGACTTTTCAGTGTTCCCCATGCCGAGACGACATTGTCTGCAATGGTCTTGATAATCTGTCCCTCACTGTCTGCTACGTAGAAGCTGAAGACATAGTCGTCTGTAGCGATGTCATAGTCCTCGTACGAAATGACATAGTTCAGCTTGCCCGTCTCATCGAAGAAGTTGGCAGAGAGGTCTCTGTCAGAGAGCGTACCGAAGGAAGCGAAACGATAGAGGCGGTTCTCCGGTACATCCAAGGCGAAGGTCACGGAATCGACACGACGGAAGTTCTTGTCAAAGGATTCCACCACATAGTGGTTGTCGGGAGTGACGATGGGTTCATAGGTAGCGGGGTCATAACCTTCTGTCCAAGGCTTCTCGTAATGGGATAAGATATAATAGGGTTTGCTGTCCAGCACATAGAAGTTCATGTACGAACCGTCGCTGTAGTCCAGGAGGTCAGACTGAATCTTGAAGGTATGTTCCACCTGAGGTTCTGTCTCTCCATATCCGGCAGCAGCATAGACATCAACGAGTGTCTGTCCCTGCTCCGTATGTATCAGAAGCATACGCTGATAGGTCTCGTAGCTGTTGAGACTGGCGCTGAGCATGATGGAGAAATTAGGATATTCAATCACCTTCTCTCCTCCGATATGGTAAACGGAAGTCACGTAGCTGTCGTTCATATACTGGTATTCGGGTGTACCCGGCACGTGCAGGTTCACCATGACCTCTAACGACTTGTCATCATGGTCAAAGAACTTTTTGGTAACGAATCCGAAGGGTTCTATCTGGTTGACAGTCTTGTCTTCAGGAATGTTGACGGTAAAGGTACCCTGCTTCTCATTCTTGTCATTGAAGATGGTTACCTCTGCGGCGGTATAATAATAGCCGCTTTCATCAAACTGGTAGTTCTGGGTATAATACCAGTCTGTGCCGTCTGGTCCTACAAGGAAGCCGTACGCTTGCGCTGCAGGCACTTCAGCCGAGGTCTGTACAGACGCTTTGGTAGGCACCAGCTTCGCTTTTGTCTGTGATACACCTGTTCCCAGTTTAGCCTGAGCATTAGAACCGAAAACTGCCAATGGAACCGATGGGTTCTTCATGGTCTGAAATTTCTTGAGTCCCGGATGTTCCGAAGCAAAAGAAATGGAGCCTGTCAGTATGAGTGACAGGCCCATCGTAAGTAGTCTCTTCTTCATTGATAACGTTTTGAATACATTTGCGGTGCAAAGATATGCATTTTTTTACAATTACCAATAAAGAAGCTACAATTTAACAAATATAGGACGTTAATTTCAAGGATTTAGTGATGGTGGAAAACCCATTGATGTTTACCACGCAACGTTCATACCCATCGAGACGCTCACATTGGAGCCGAGGGGCACTCCATCCTTGCTCAGAGAACCAAGCAGGTGGTCCATGCCGATGAAGATATTGTAGCCCTTGGGATGGATATTGAGCACCCAGCCCATGCTGGTAGCGAAGCTGTTGACAGCCAGGTTGACACCACCGTCTAACCATTTCAGCGGTTCCCAGTTGGCACTCAGCCTGCCCTCCGTCCAGCTATAGGCCCCTCTGATACGGGTACTGCTGAGAGCACCGAACTTGATGCGTCTGTATACGGGCAGCGTATATTCTGCGCCGAAGTTCAGGGTGGCACCGATACCAGTGGTGCGTCCACCCTGGTCGCCACGGTCTGTCAGGTTGGCAAAGTCAGATAACTGGTCACCTATCTTATCCGTTTTGTCTCCCAGTTTGTCACCGCCGCGGTCGCTGGTTACAGCCACGTCGTGAAATCCGTCAAAGACGAAAGGTTCGCCACTGTTGGCAGCCGTCATGTTATTGCTCCAGTGGATGAAACCCAGGTCGATAAGGGCAGCACTGAAGGTCCAGTCGTCGTTCAGTTTGTATACGGCACCCAGGTCTACAGCCATACCAAAGCCACCTAATCCGCCGCCATCCACGTCTACATCATTGACGCGCTGATAAGTGCCTTTGCCTTCCTCATTGTATTCCTTCGTCTCGCTCTGATAGGTAAATCCCTTCATGGAGACCTGAGCCTCAGCCTTTCCGGAAAGAGTCCACTGGTCTGTTCCTGTCAAGTCTGCCTTCACATCCTTGAAAAGGAAGTCTGCCCTTGCTCCGCCGAAGAGAAACTTCAGCTTGGCACCCACTCTCAGCTTCTCGTTCCACTGTCGGGAGTGTCCGAAAGCCAGTTCGGCATAAGCCTGTGCCGAACCCTGGATGTCGCCGATGTTGTAGGTCTTGTTACCCGTATTCTTGGCAAACTCGAACAACTCGTATGGCATCGACAGTCCGAGCGACTGCTTCACGTTCAGTTCAATGGTGTTATATCCCCCGAAGCCCTTGAAACCCATGGAAAGGAGTGTCAGGTGGAGTTCTTCTGTCAGACGGTTGTCACCGGAGCTGAATCCGCTCAGGGCGTCTCCCACAGAGATGTAGGGGTTCATGAAGGTAGTCAGCCGGTCATGGCTCTGTGAAGGATAGAGAGGATTGTCCATGATGACGTCTTTCACTCCGAAATCGCCATGCACCCCTACGTTCACATTACCCAATATAGGTATGGAGAAATAGCTCTGCTCATTGGCGAGAGCCGGATTCATGGAGTGTCTGTATTTAAAGTCATTGGTAAAATATGCCGAGTTCAAGGTCTGTGCTTCAGCCATGGCGGTGCCCATCAGGAGCAGAGCCATACACATATGTCTATAAAAAGCTTTCATAGTCCTGTCTTTTTCTATGGTGATACGGATTAGTTGAGGTCAGCAATAGCCTTGCCCACCAGTTTGATTTGGATATTTTTTGCTACGAGCGAGTGTTTCTTGGCATTGAGTGTCTTGCCGGTGATGGCCGCATTTCCCTCTTCGCTCTGTGCCGCTCCCGAGATGGTCAGCTTCAGACCGTCCAAGTTCTTCAG
>CAMAHD010000055.1 GCA_945834405.1 uncultured Prevotella sp.
ATCAAATTGGTTTTAGATATTTGTCAAGAAACAAGAGTGTCCGGTGTTGCAGTTCTACTCCGCAGGAATGAGGAACATCCCATAGCTCCGTTTCGAGCACGTGGTCTGCATTCTGGCTTTTCCATACATCATGCATGATGTTGAAGGCTTTCTCAACGCCTCTTACCGGAAAGAGATGGTCGCGTTTTCCATTGATGAAAAGCATTGGTTTGGGACATGCTAAAGATGCAATGTGGGGATAGTCGAGCCATTGACGGAGTGCAGGAATACAGTTGGCAAAGCCACCGTTTTCCTTTTTCTTGTCTTCTGTTGACATCTGGACATCAGTCGTTACCATCCAGCATACAGCGGCTCCCACCTTGATGTCATCGCTCAAAGCTGCCAACATCCAAGCTCGATAAGCTCCCATCGAACACCCCATGCATCCGATACGGCGGGCATCGACTTCCGGAAGAGTCGTCAGAAAACGAGTGGAAGAAATGTCATCGAATGTCATGAATGCACTCAGGTCTCTGCCCAACATCATCATGTTACCAGCTATGATGTCGTATTTGCTTCGGTCTACTCCTTCCTCTCTGCCACGCTCTCCCCACATGGGGGCATCTGCAGAGAATACCAGATAGCCGTGACGCGCCAGATAGCCGCCCACATACTGGCCGCCGTAAAGCTGTTTGGCCCATTGGTCGGCATCTTCCACAACAGCACTGTCAACAGCAAAAGGCCTTATCATTTTCTCCTTTCCGATATAAAGATGTGCTCCATGGTCGTGCAGGAGATTGACCGTAGGAAAAGGTCCGTCACCATCGGGCACAAGCATGTATGCCGTGATGCGGCTGTAGGCATTGACGTTGAAACTGATTTTCCGTGCCACATACCCTTCTCTCCTTTCTTCAGCCAATACCTGCATGTCGTAAGCGTCGGCAGCCCTGGGTGGTGTCATCATACATTCGAGCACTTTTGCTTTGGCTGTTTTTTTCCACTTGCTGAATTTCTTTTCGCTACTGTTTCCCCATGCCAAGGGGTATGTCAGTTCCTTTTTGAGCTGTTCTACATATACGGGCAACTCGAAAGAGAACTCGTGGTTTTCTCTTTTCTGAAGCTTGCCTTTTTTTGTTTGTGCTGACAGTGTGGTGGTCAGGAATGAAAAAATCAATAATGGTAAGAAAAGACGGTGTTTCATGACTGATAATTATAGAAAATTACGTACCTTTGCAGCTGTTATGAGCATAGTAGAGATATTTCTTTTGGCAGTGGCACTGGCTATGGACTGTTTTACAGTGTCTATCGTGAGTGGAGTCATCATGCGTCGTTTTGTGGCTCGTGTAGCATGGCGTATGGCATGCCTTTTTGGTTTCTTTCAAGGTTTGATGCCGTTGCTCGGTTGGCTGGGCATCAGTTATTTCAGCCGTTACATGATAGACTATGACCATTGGATAGCCTTCTCACTGCTGCTTTATGTAGGAGGCAGGATGGTTTACGAATCGTTTGAGGAAGGCGAGGAACAGCATTTCCATCCCGAACGCCTCCGCACCCAGTTACTCCTTTCAGTATCGACAAGTATCGATGCCCTCGCTGTAGGAGTCTCCATGGTGTGCGTCGGCTATGACGAGGTCAGTTCCCTACCCCTTCCCCTTTCTATTATCGCCTGCGTGTCCTTGCTGTTCTCTTTAGCCGGCACATGGCTGGGGGTGCGCTTCGGCACCGCCATTGCCCGTCGAATCAAGCCCGAACGCATCGGCGGCATCATTCTGATTCTTATCGGAGTCAAGGTGCTGCTGGAGCATCTCGAAGTAATATAGTCTGCTTGAAATCGTCGTAATCACTGCTCACCTCGATACTCTGCTTTCTTCCTTTCATAAAGGCGGCAAGACGTTCGGGTATGTCGACGGTGCTTCCTATAGCTGCCTCTACTGTCTCCTTGAACTTGGCAGGATGTGCTGTTTCACAGAATACTCCTGTCTCGCCTTCAAGCAGTCCCTCTCTGAGTGCCTGGTAACCACATGCTCCGTGAGGGTCGAGAATATATCCTGTTTCAGCATGGCAGGATTGCATGGCTTGTCGAATCTGACTGTCGTTATATGTTGCTCCGCTGATGAGCGACGATATACGTGCATGGTCTCCCTGATAGAGGTCGATGATACGTGCAAAGTTGCTGGGGTCTCCTACGTCCATGGCATTGGCAATGGTTTGAAGACTGGCTTTAGGGCAGTAATTGCCTGACTGAAGGTACTGATAGAAGATGTCATTGGCGTTGTTGGCGGCAATGAATCGGTGGATGGGAAGTCCCATTGCATGTCCGAAGAGGGCTGCCGTGATATTGCCGAAATTGCCGCTCGGAACGCATACTACCAGCTTGTCTGCTTTTCCCAACGCCTTCATGCGGGCATAGGCATTGAAATAGTAGAATGCTTGGGGAAGGAAACGGGCAACATTGATAGAGTTGGCAGAGGTGAGTTGCATGCGAGCATTGAGTTCTGCATCCATGAATGCTGTCTTCACCAATGCCTGACAGTCATCGAAACAGCCATCCACCTCTACAGCCGTGATATTTTGACCGAGGGTGGTAAACTGGCTTTCCTGAATTTTGCTCACCTTTCCTTTGGGATAGAGCACATAGACATGTATGCCTTCGACACCCAAGAAACCGTTGGCTACGGCTGAACCCGTGTCTCCGCTGGTAGCCACCAATACGTTGACCAGGTTTCTGTTGCCTTCCTTGCGGATGAAGTATTGAAGAAGACGTGCCATAAAACGGGCTCCCACATCCTTGAAGGCTAAGGTAGGACCATGGAACAGTTCCAGACTGTAAATATGGTCGGTGACGGGTACGACAGGACAATCGAAAGCGAGGGTGTCGTAGACGATGTTGTGCAGAGACTCTTCGTCGATGTCTTCACCGAAGAAAGCCTGCGCTACGTGGAAGGCTATTTCTTGGAACGACAGTCGGTCTATATGGTCGAAAAAAGAGGGTTCTAAGGCTTTGATTCTTTCGGGCATGTACAAGCCCTTATCTTCGGCAAGTCCCTTGACAACAGCTTTTTCGAGGGTTGCAAGGGGTGCCTGTCTGTTGGTACTATAGTATTTCATATTTGTTTGATGTTTTGTCCAGATAGGTTTAGTGACGTTTCTTTCAGAATGGCAGGATTGTTATCCGATAGACATGAACCGTTTCATAAACTCTTCAAACTTGAGCAGTCCATGACTTCCCGACACACAGCTCACTTCGTCGTAGAGAGTGACACTGTCGGGCGTGATGCCACGATGCCAGATGAGGAAGGGTACGGGTTCGGCTACGTGAGTTCTTGTCTCGACAGGTGTGGGATGGTCGGGAAGAATGGCTATGCAGACGGGCTCCTTCCAGGTTTCAACTTCATCGACAATGGGTTTGATGAGCCGCTCGTCTAAAGAACGAATGGTCTGCATTTTCAGCTCCAAGTCGCCGTCATGCCCTGCCTCATCGCTTGCTTCTACATGCAGGAAAACGAAGTCATCACCATCCTTCAATGCCTGTATGGCTGCCCTCGCCTTCCCCTCGTAGTCGGTATTTGCAAGTCCGGTCATTCCTTCAAAGATGATGCGCTTCAGCCCCGCGTATTTACCGATGCCCCTGATGAGGTCAACGGCAGAGATGACGCTTCCTTTCTTCACCTGCGGATACATCTGCATGATGGTCTGCATGTTTGGTCGATATCCCCCACTCCACGGCCAGATGCTGTTGGCTGGCAACGCTCTGTTGTGATTCAGCGGATGTTGGGCGAGTATCTCCTGCGACTGGATAATGAGGTGATTGATGAGGTCTGCGGTTTCCTGTGGAGAGAGTCGTCCCAGTATTCTGTCCTGTTCCTTCTCTGCTTCTGTGGGCACATAAGTCTCGTCAGCCTTGACCATCAGTGGTTGCCATAACTCATCAGGATGGTCGTGTGGCGGAGCGCAGACAATATGCTTGTTGCCGCCTTTGATTATCAGCAGATGACGGTATTGAATACCGGTCACAAAGCGTACGCGCTCACTGCCCAGTCTGTCGTTCAGACTCTGGATGAGCTGGTCTCCTTGTTCTGTAGTAAGATGACCTCCATGATGATTCTTGATGCGACCGTCAGCCAGCGTGATGATGTTACAGCGGATGGCAAAGTCGTCGGCTTGCATCTCATATCCGATGCTGGCGGCTTCCAAGGGTCCTCTGCCCTCATACACTTCATCCAGATTGTACCCCATGATGGAAGTGTTTGCCACCTCACTGCCCGGGCTGTAACCCTCAGGTACTGTCACCAACCTTCCACACTGTCCCTCTTGAGCCAGTCGGTTCATGTAGACGGGACGCACGTGTTCCAGCGGTGTCTTTCCCCCGAGCCTCTCAATAGGATGGTCGGCCATGCCGTCGCCAAGTATAATCAGATGTTTCATAATCCTTAGATATTTGCTATCGACATGATGTTGGCAAAGACTCCGGCAGCAGTCACACTGGCTCCTGCTCCATAGCCTTGTATCTGCATCGGGTATTCCTTGTAACGCTCTGTCGTGAGCAGCACGATGTTGTTGGAACCTTCCAGTCCGTAGAACGGATGGCGACTGTCTACTTCCTGCAGTGCGACGCTTGTCTTTCCATGGTCCATGCAAGCCACGAAGCGCCAGCGTTTACCTTCTTCTTCCAGCTTTCGGCGACGCTGCTCGAAGCCTTCATCAAGAGAAGGCAGGTTTTTCCAGAATTCGTCCAGCGAACCCTTGAAAAACTCTTCGGGAACAAAGAGATGCTTCTCTACATCATCCTGTTCAACCTTGTAGCCTGCTTCGCGGGTAAGAATGACGAGTTTGCGCACTACATCCTTTCCGCTCAGGTCGATGCGTGGGTCGGGCTCGCTGTAGCCTTGCTGTTTGGCTCTGGCGACAGTTTCAGAGAAGGGAACATCAGCGGAAATCTCATTGAAGATAAAATTGAGCGTTCCGCTCAGAACAGCCTCTATTTTCAGTATCTTATCTCCGGAGTTTATCAAGTCGTTGATGGTACCTATAATCGGCAATCCTGCACCCACATTGGTTTCAAAGAGGAACTTCACACCTCTTCTCAATGCAGTATCTTTCAGCTTTCTATAACTGTCATAATCATTGGAAGCAGCTACTTTATTGGCAGCCACTACAGAGATGTTGTGTTCGAGGAAGGACTGGTACAACTCTGCTACCTCGCCACTGGCGGTGCAGTCAACGAAAACACTGTTGAAGATATTCATCCCAATCACTTCGTCACGCATGTGGCTGATGTCGCTGGCAGGAGAGGCATCGAGCAGTTCGCGATAGCGTGCAAGGTCTATTCCTTCTCGCGAGAAGATAGCATGTCGGCTGCTGGCTATTCCCACTACATTCAGTTTCAGCCTGCGGGTTTCCATCAAATGGCTGTACTGGGTGCGTATCTGCTCTATCAGATTTCCACCGACCGTTCCTACACCGCAGATAAACAGATTGAGCACTTTGTATTCGCTCAGGAAGAAAGAGTCGTGGAGCACGTTGAGTGACTTTCTCAAGAAGGCAGAATCGACGACAAACGAGATGTTGGTCTCCGAGGCTCCTTGTGCGCAGGCTATGACACTGATGCCGCTACGCCCCAAGGTACCGAAGAGCTTGCCTGCAATACCTGGCGTGTGTTTCATGTTTTCGCCGACAATGGCAATGGTTGCCAAACCGCTTTCGGCATGCATGGGGTACATGGCACCTGTTTCAATCTCCTTGGCAAACTCGGAATTGAGAACCTCAACCGCTCCTGCTGCATCTACGTCACGGACACCTATCGAGGTGGAGTTTTCAGAGGATGCCTGAGACACCATAAAGACAGAAATACCATGGTCTGCAAGTGCAGTAAAAATGCGCCTGTTGACACCGATGACGCCCACCATGGACAAACCAGTGACCGTAATCAGGGTAGTTCCGCTGATACTGGATATTCCCTTGATGGGTTTGCGGTCGTTTTCGATGCTGTCTTTAATGATAGTCCCTGGATTGTCGGGATTGAAAGTGTTCTTCACCCTGATGGGAATGTTCTTCACGCAGACAGGATAAATGGTGGGAGGATAGACCACCTTGGCTCCGAAGTTGCAAAGCTCCATCGCCTCTACATAACTTAACTCCCCGATGGTATAGGCGGTGTGGATGACACGTGGGTCGGCAGTCATAAAGCCGTTCACGTCGGTCCATATCTCCAGCACTTCTGCATCGAGTGCCGCGGCAATGATAGAGGCGGTATAGTCACTGCCACCCCTTCCCAGATTGGTTGTCTCGCCGGATATCCTGTCGCTGCTGATGAATCCCGGAACGATATAGGTTTGTTTCAGTGGCTGTTCAAAGGTTTCCTTCACCAGCGTGTTTGAAAGTTCACTGTCCAGCACATACTTGCCGTGCTTGGTGTTGGTCTTGATAAACTCACGTGAATCTACTCGAACCGCATCCTTGATGAGGTTGGCAACGATATGACTGCTCAGTCTTTCGCCATAGCTGACAATGGCAGCCTGTGTCTTCGCACTGAGGTCTCGTATCAGGTATACGCCATAATATATCGAACGCAGTTCTTCGAAAAGAGCGTCCAGTTTAGCTCTCAGTATTTCGCGTTTCTCTGATGGTTCAATCACCTTGTCAATCATCTGATGATGGCGATTCACCATGTCATCCAATTCGTCCTTGTATCGATTGTCTCCAGCCAATGCCATGTGCGATGTGGCTATCAGTTTGTCTGTAATGCCGCCAAGGGCACTCACGACAACGATGACACTTTCTGACTGACCCTCTACGATTTGCTTGACACTGAGGATGCTCTCTACGGAACCTACGGATGTTCCTCCAAATTTCAATACTTTCATTTGTTCTGCTTCTTGGTTCTTATTCCCCTTTACGGACGGGGGCTTGTTGTTTTGTTTCTTCAATAATGGCGCAAAAGTACGAAAAAATATCATCCTCTCCAATTTTTTTCATCAAAATGATGTTGGTTTCTGCCTATTTTATCTTCTTTTTGTCAGTTTTACCTACGAATTACTTACAATCTGTAGCCATTGGGTCATGTTCAAGAAAAAACTTTCCTGTATTTTTGAATGCTATTTGATATTCTGCAAGAAGTCTATTTCTACGATGCGCAGTTCGCCCTTTACCTTATCTGAACCTGGTGTTTTATAGAGGTCGAGTTCGGTGGCGGGTCCTCCTGCCAGTTCGGTGATGGCTCCAAAGGCATCCTTGTCGGCAGCCTTTCCTACCTGGCGGATGAGATAGTGTTTGGCTGGGATGGAGTTTTCCAGATAAAGACTGACGTAACCAAGTGATTTTTCGGTATTGCCTTTCCATACCAGATGCTGTTTGCCATCGTCGGCAAGTGCATATACTTCGAGCGGATAGGAGCGCTGACGCCATCCGGTAAGCTTGATGCTTATTTCGTCAATGGCAACGGCTTCCTTCAGCTCGTACTGAATCCATGCAGAGGACAATTTGCCATCATTGCGCCATTCGGACAGTTCGTTGTCATCCCAACAGTAGCCTACCTGGGCGCTGTTGGCTCCGGCATGAGCTGAGACGATGGGGATGCTGCGTTTGCGGTCTGTATACGAAGGTTCCGAAGGCGTTTTTCCTCGTGTCAGTTGACCTTTCAGATGGTCGGATGCGATATAGGTAGAGATGCCATCGTCGCCTGTCTTTCCTACTGCATGTGATGTCCATTCCACCACGGCATCCTCCATACCTTTGGCCTGTGCCCTCAGACGGATAGTGCCTGGATGTGTGGTTGAACGTACGAGCACGCGACTGACTCCAGCCTCTACGGGGAGACACGTTGCAAGGATATAATTGTCCAGATCGGGACTCTTGCCTATACCTCCTCGCCATTCTCCTTCACCTTCGAGAGTCCAATGGATAAAACGGTTGTCTAACGGACAGCGACGCCCTTCGGCATCCACTACTTCCACCTGTATCAAGGCAAGGTCACTTCCGTCAGCGTGCATTCCTCCGTCGGGATTCTGCCACAGACGTAGCTGCAGGTGATGGGGACTGCCTGCCGTCTCGTGTGAGGCTTCCGACTCTACAGTTGTTCCGTCGGCGGCATAAGCTACGGCACGAATGGTTCCCGGTTCCCATGCTATGTCTTTGAAAGTATGGAGAAAACGGTATTCTGCCTGTTCGCTGCGCCCTACCGTCTTGCCATTGACCATGAGTTCTACCACGGGTGAGGTACTCACGACATAGATATCTTTCTTCAGTCCCTGGTCATAGTTCCAATGTCCGATGATATGGGTGGCATGATGTTGAACGTCTACCCAAGAGTTCCACATGACCTGATGAGCATAAAAGGCATCTTTTTCTACGCGCATGGCATCCACTACCCCACTGGTACGATAATTCATTTCCGACCGTCCGTGAGTATTGGTGTCTGAGAAGATGATTTTGACACCTCCTGAAGACACGCGCTTTCCGCTACCCGGTCTTACGGCATAATAATCATACCATCGGCGAATCTGCTCGATAGCCAGCTGGTCTTGATTCTGGTTGTATATAGAGGCGTCAGCCTTTCGGTAGAGAGGTCCTGCACCATGCTGGTGGAAGGGATAGGAATAGTTGTCCCAGTACATTCTGTAGCCTTCATCGCGGCAGTATTCCATCGCCCACATGGGATGTTTGGCAGACTTGTTGATATAGAGCATCTCGCCACCATATTCAGCCTCGTCAATATCCAGCATCTCACGGCTTCCGATGGCACGTCCTCCGTGTGGGTCATACAGGTCGCGAATCTGTTTCAGTTCAACCATGTGTTCTCGCGATATACTTTCATTGCCGCCCTCATAGAAAAGGATGGAAGGGTTGTTGCGGTTGTAGATAATGGCATCTCGCATCAGTTCTGTTCGCTGTGTCCAGTGTCGTCCCTGCACATCTTTTTCTGCATCACCGGCAGGCATGGCCTGAATGAGTCCCACTCGGTCGCAGGATTCCACATCCTGTTTGCTGGGGGTTACGTGCATCCATCTGACCACATTGCCTCCAGAGCGAACCATCAGTTCGTTGGAGAAGTCGGAAAGCCATGCAGGCACATCGATACCCACAGCCGGCCATTCATTGCTGCTTCGTTGCGCATATCCATGAACCATCATACAGCGGTCGTTCAGCCAAATCTTTCCTTCGGCAAAGCGTGTTTTGCGGAATCCCGTACGAGTGGTCATTTCGTCACATTTCTTGCCTGTCTCCTGGACCGTGAGCGAGGTCTTCACCGTATAGAGATAGCCGTAGCCCCACGACCAGAAATGCACATTATGAAGTCGTTTGCTGGCGGTAAGTGTGACGGTGTCGCCGGCAGAGATGTAGCTGGGTTTGCCTTTGAAACGACAGACGCGATGACCGTCAGCATCCAGAATTTCCACTTGCAGCGTCATGCGCTGGCGCTTGGCTGAGGCGTTGATGACCTGCGACTCTACGTGAGCTGTCACCTGTCGTCGGGCGATGTCATAATCGCTTCCGTAGACATACACTCCCGTCGTACCGAGATTGCTGTACAGCGGGAGGGTTTGATAAACGTCGCCCGTCACATGCAGCCGTACATTCTTGGGAATGCCGCCCATGTTTATGTTGAAGTTCTTGTTGTTCCACTGATAACTGGTGGGTGCCAGTTTGTTGTTTGGCAGATTGTTGCCGTCTTTGGTGATGGTCTCATCTGTCGCTATCGACAGTTCGGTTCCGTCGTCGTTCTTCTCCTTGTAACTCCAGTCGTTGTCGGTAAGCACCTCCAGGCGGTTTTCTTCTCCTATGCGCAGATAAGGGGTCAGGTCGAATCCGAAAGCCATGACACCATTCTGACTCATTCCCAATCGATGACCATTGAGACTGACAACGGCTGCCTGTCTTACCCCTTCAAACTCGATAAACACTCGTTTTCCAGCCCACTGTTGCGGAGCTTCAAAAACCTTGCTGTATCTGCAGGTGTCGTCAGGCAGGCGGGCAATACCTACACGATAGGCATCACCTTCGTTCCATGCTCTCGGAAGTGTCACCTGAAGAGTCTTTCCTCCATGTTCGGTAGCTTTTTGGGGATAATGTAAGTGCCAGTTTCCATTAAAGTTAAAGACTTCTCTTTGAGCATGGGCCGACATGACCATGCAGGATAATATGGCGGTAAGAATAAAACTTGTCTTCATTAATTTGATGATAGATGGTTGAGATTTATTTGTTTTGTGAATCGATGTAGACTTTCTGACGATTGATGATATAGACACCCGAGGCGGGTTTTCCATTGACCTTGTGTCCATGTAAATCATAGACGTCTGTATCGGCAGGAATATCGTTTTCTATTTGAAGAATGCCTGTTGACGGAATCAGTCGAATGGTTCCGTCTGTTGCCAGCGTGGTGACATCCCACTCATATCCCGGCAGTGGCTGCTGGGGGAGTATCTTGACATCTCCGTTGATGGTCAGCTGACCGTTTCCCGTAAAGAGTCTGAACTCTGTTTCCGGCAGTATAGGTTCGTCATTCAGACCAAGCAGGAAGATGGTCGGAGAGTTCAGGGCAGCAGCTCCTTCCTGCTGGAAACTGTCATAAGCCGTAACCGTGGCATTGGAGCGGTAGCGGATGCGGATTGTGCCTTCGTTCACCTTTAACGTTCCCTTGATGGTCATTGACTTGAGCAAAGCATTGCTGGAGGGCGATGTCTGTACGCCGATGGTACCTCCCTTGTTCACGATGACATGGTTCACCTGACCTTGACCTAACAGACTACCTCCGTCGTTCACCTTGATCGTGCCGGTGGTAACAGGTTGGGTGTTGTTCGAGGCATAAATAGCTCCCTGATAGACATTCATGTCGCACTGGCTTGCACCCGAGAGTATCAGATTGCCCTCTCCGTATTTGTTCACTTTGGCAGCAGCCGCAAAACTGCCGGAGAAGCTGTCATCTTGCGACAAGTAGCCGATATTCCATGTTCCCGTACCCAAACCGCCAGAGCCTTTCAGCGAACCTATCCGATGGGTATATGCAGCTTCTTTGCCACTGCCGGCACTGAATCCCGCAGCATACGCACCGTCTTCCAGACGAAGGGTAGCCTTGGAAAAGTCCATAGCCTGCACGAAACGACAGTTGGAGCTCAGCACGTCATAAACGCCTTCAAACAGACTGACATTGGTCGAGATGTCTGCACGGACATAGGGAAGCGTAATGGCAAAGGTACCCTTTCCTTTCAGACTGCCTCTCACATTTCCTCTGCTGGAGGCTTTGAAGTTCAGTTTCTTTCCCTCGTCAATGGTCACCTCGTTCTGGAAGTTAGGCATCGTGCTGGTGCTGTTGACGTCAAACTGAATGATGGATGCGTTGCCGGTGACATGTATCGGACTGGTAGCTGTACCGAAGGTTGATTTCCACGTTCCCTGTGCCAGCGTTCCTGCTTCGAGGATGGTTCCTGCATAGCTGTTGTTTCCGTCGTAGGTGATGTTCAGCTGTCCTGCACCTTTCTTGACGAGTGTTCCGTTGCCTCGGATGATGCCTTTCAGGGCACAGGTTCCCGAAGGAATATGGATGGTTGCCGTATCATTGAGCGTCATGCCACGGTTGGTAGAGGTACTTGCATTGTCAATGGTAAGCATGGCTTTGCCTATCTGCAGATTGGAGGCAGCGGCATTGGCAGCACCGATGCTGGACGGTGTACCCGCATCGGCCAGAGCTTTCACGATCACCGTACCCTCTTCTATGATGGTTGCCCCCTGATAGTCAGCGTTCTTGGTATTGAGGCTCAGGATGCCTGTTCCCTTCTTGACCAACGATGCTTCGCCACTGATGCCGCCGTTGCCTAAGAAAGTATACCGTTGTGTGTTGTTTACTTCCACGGCTCCTGCCGCCATCGCTTGGTTGATGATGACCATGTTGACCGGAGTACTGTCATCAAAAAGTACATGGTCGCCAGCCACGAAACTGGTAGCTGTACCCTCTATCAGCCAGTTCTCCGTCTGATAATCCCAGTTTCCGTCTACCGCACCGCTCCACACGACGCCCTCGGCAGGCTGACGCTGCTTATGTACGACGAGCACAATCTGCTGTTCCTTTTCTTCTATTTGGAAGGATAATCCCGACAATCCTCTTGTCAGGAAATGCTTGGTATCTCCTTCAAAAGTGCCGGTAAAAGTAATCAGAGGATATTCTCCATCCGTCAGCTGACTGCTGTTGACGGTAAAATACACGTCGCTGCTGACTGTCAGATTCCCCTCGACATGGAGCTTTGACGGACGGTCCGCATCTATCTCTATAAAAGTAAGTTTGTTCAAGGCAAGACTGGAACCCACCGTGAGTGTTCCTTCGGGACGAATGACACCCTCTGCATAGTTCAGCGAACCTTCCATGCTCAAGCTGTCCACTCTTCCGCTGCCCGTCAGCACACCTCGTGCACGAAGGTCAACGTGCCCTTTAACGTGACCGTTGACACGCAGCGTTCCTTCTGACACAATCACGCATCCGGAGGTCTTTACTTCGCCGCTGACGACCCATGTTCCTTGTTGTGATTTCCAGATGTCAGCCTCTCCGTCATACTGGTTCAAGGTGAGTGTCTGACCGCCGACGGGCATGACATACAGGCTTTTAGCCATGTCGGAAGGCGTTATCTGCGCATCGCCCAGATTCAGTCCAAACACTTGGCTGTTCGCGTCTTCCTGAATGAAAGGAGGCAGTTGGGGGCGAGGCATGTCATAACCTAAGTAAAAGCTGGTCATGGGCGACTGATAGTACCCTCGGTTTGTAATCTGCCCGAAATAATTGGGGTCTTGCAGCAGACAGTAGATATTGTCTACATGGGTAGCATAGTTGGTGGTGAGTGCCGTCAAGCCACATTCCTCGCCATTGACGAGTTGTTTCAGTATGAGTTCCTCTCGCCAGTCACCGTAAATATCTCCGAAGAACATGGGGCGCACGGCATTTTCTGCCACCAACTGCCAGTTGGCATCACGCGAAATCTGCAAGAGTCGCTGCCAGGTATCAGTACCATTATATTTGGCAACGACGATGGGACAGTTGTTTCCCGAACCAGTAGTCATGACCGTTTCTCTGCCCAGGTCGCCATCCCACCAGATGCCCTCGTATGGATAAGGCTTGGCAGTGCCTATCTGTTCACCTTGTGCATTGTATATGTTCGGCATGGTAGACCACATCTCATATCCTTTGTGGCTGGGGTCAACGTCCATACACTCACCTCTTCCCACATCGCCGACAGACGAAAGATACCATTTCTTGATAGCTTGACCGTCGCGTGCACTGTAAAGGATAGAACCCAACATGTCTGCGGCATTTTGCTGAATGGCAAAAATCTCCTGTCCGGGAATATCCGGATTGATGTCCGAGAGTCTGAAGCGGTCACCGTGGGCGATGCCAGCATTCCACAGCACTTTTCCGTCATGGTCGAGAGCAAAAGCGCCGTTCATCACCTCGTCCCTTCCGTCACCATCCACATCTCCGATACGTATATGGTGAAATTCCGAGGGATTGCCGTTGTCATGAAAAGCAAAGGTGAAGAGTTCGCGCAACGAATCGTAACGCCTGCCGTTTTCATCGAAATAGCCGTAGGCATAAGTATAGTAATGGTGTGTCTTGTTTTTCGTGCGCAGCTGGAACTGTGCTACAGCACTCTGTTGCAAGCCATTGAGATAGGCCGAACCCATGGCAGCCGTCATGTAAGGATATTCATCGCCGAAATAATCCGCTTTGTTGTGGCGCGTATAAGTATTGTCACTGTCGTGAGGCAATGTCATGGGGCAGATGTCTTTCTGCGAACCGTCTTCACCGTTGACGACGAGCATGTAGTACTGCGGATTCTCCGTCGTAGATGTAGTATAGTTCACGATGCCGTCACCGTCGGTATCAGGAGAGTCGCCAGTGTTGTTGCCATAAGCCAGATACTTGCCCCATGTCTTTTCGGCTTTGTTCCACAGTCGGCATCCGTCACTCGCCTGCACCATCACCTCGCCTTTTCCGTCGCCGTCAAAGTCGCCTACCGTAACACCGTCGTTCTGTCCGGAGCCCTCAAAGATGTTGGGTCCCAGGTCTACGGTCCATAAGTGTTCACCACTGCTGCTGTAAGCCTCGATGCAATGGCCAGAATCACCCTGTGTGCCATTGAAGGAAACGAGGTTAGAATGTCTGTCGACGATATAATCCATCTCTCCGTCGCCATCAATGTCCAAAGGCCAGCAGAATTTGGTGGTGTAAACCACGTTGTCATGATTGTAGATGGGTGAACCTGCCTGTTTGAAGTTGATGGACAGATAGGCGTTGTTGATGTTCGTTCCGTTGAGTGCAATCTTTTCAAAACAGAAAGGAACGGAGGGTTCGCTCTCTCTTCCCTGTGGGTCCGTCATGGTTACACGCAGCCAAGAACCACTGGGCACGGCAGCCAATGTCGTTGAATAATTGGTCAGTCTCAATGGTTCGTCATTCAGTTTGGTGTAACTCTCCGTACCCTTTTTCGCCACATAGATATTATAAGTGGCATTTTCGGGGTCTTGTATCAGCCGTCTCCAGCTGACGGTCACGCCTGTAGAGGCATTCCATGTTGCAACGACGCCCCTGCCCAGATGTTGCAAGCGCTGTGCGTGACAAGGACAGACAAGAAGCAGCAAAAACGTGATTAGTAAAAGATTTGTTTTCATCATAGTTGTTTAGCAGTAGTTTGAATGGATATTTAGGATAGAGATTTATGAATGAGATTCCTTTTCCTTGTCAGCGTTCCTCTTTTGACTCTTTTCTACGATGTTCTTGATGACAAGACCTGAGATAGTCATGCCGAAAATGGCAGTAATATGCATGAGCGAGCCGTTGATTTGCGCCTTGCTCGAACACCATTCGTGATTCAGGAGGGCAGCATCTCCCGGTCCTATTTTCGCTTTCGGACACATACATTTCTCCGAACCGCAGGTGGCGTTCTTTCCCTTGTTTTCGAGCAGCTCGTCGCTATAGACACACAGGAACTTGCGAGCCGGACGACACTTCAGCTTGTTGAACCGCTGACGTAGAGCACGGGCGAGCGGACAGCCCTGTACCTTCCAGAACTCAGCCACCTTGATGCGTGTAGGGTCCAATTTGAGGGCGGCACCCATCGACGAGAAAAAGCCCGCTTTGGTTCGGCAAGCCAATTCAATCAGCAGGCGCTTGTCCTTGAGCGAATCAATGGCATCGATGATATAATCGTATGTCTCAATATGGAAACCTTCAGCCGTTTCTTCACTGAATATCTGCTGCAGAGCCTCTATTTCAGCTGTCGGGTTGATGGTAAGCAGATGTTCCTTCAGGGCTTCCACTTTTACCTGACCTACCGTTTTCATGGTAGCCATCAGCTGGCGGTTGATGTTGGTAATGCATACTCTGTCGCTGTCGACGATAGTCAGATGACGGATGCCGGAACGGACCAGACTTTCAGCACACCAGGATCCGACACCTCCCACCCCGAAGATAATCACCCTTTTCTGTGCAATCTGTTCCATTATATCCGTTCCCAAGAGCAGTTGGGTGCGGTTGAATATACCTTGTTCTAAACTCATGAATCTTAATTTTTTGCAAAGATAATTACTTTTTGCGAAGACAAAGAAGCGAATGTTGTTAAAGATGCTAAATGCCTTTTTCTCGAAAGAAAGTTATTTACGATTATTTATTCATCTTTCGATAGTTCAATTTAGTTGTGAATGAGCTTTTGAGCACGCCCAGAACCAAAGCTCCATTCACAATCTATTTGAACTTTGCGAAAGATGAATATTTTTTTAATTGCTGTCAATTGCTGTCAATTGCTGACCACAAAAACATTTTGTTGTGAATCAGTGGAACCTGTCCCTGTGATTCTCACCAAGACAAGGCCACGATGGTCTGGGATATGGCCGGGGAGAGTCGTTGATGAAGAAAGTCATGTTGTGGCGTCATTTTTTTCAGTCTGAATGCGTTTATATTGGGAAAAAGTCCTAATTTTGCAGCGTATTCACATAGACTTAAGAATTATGAAGAAATTTTTTGTTTCAGCATTGGTGGCGTCTTCGTCACTTCTGGTGTCCTCTTGTTACTGCGACAAGATGGCTGTAGGTAATGTCAGCAACGATGAGCCTCTGGTTCATGTAGCCAGTGAGCGCAACCATCATTTCATTGGTGGTCTGGTAGTCAAGCACGACAAGTTGGAGAATCATTTGCCGGGTGTGCGTGACTATGTCGTAGAGAGAAAGATTTCGTTCTGGGACGGTTTTGTCACCTGCATTACTTGGGGCATCTACACTCCGAGCACCACAAAGTTTTATGTACCCAAGAGCAATCCGAATGTGGTAGTCGAGAAGGAGAAGTTTATGAGCAAGGCCTACCAGGGTCATCTGAAGAAATAGTCACTCCACCGGTTGATGGATTGACATGAAGATACCTTCGTGAGCCCACGGAGGTATCTTCTGTTTGAAATGACCGAAGGTTATCTCAACCCCGTCATATCAATGCGGAAAATCTGCCCCCGCACCGTCTGCTTCTTCTCGATGAACATTGTCATACACTTTTCCAAGATTTCCTCGGTGCAAAGGTAATGTTTTTTATTGAAATATACAAGAAGAAACAGAAAATGTAAACGGGTCATGGGAGGGTCATGGGGACACACAGGTTCATGGGAGGTTCATGTGGACAGGCTTCTTGTTTCGTTTGATGCGAATCAGCGGAACCTATCCCTGTGATTCATATCTTTTCCTTCATACCTTTGAGCAACTCGCTTCTCAACTCCTTAATCCTATACTGTCCCCATTTTATTATCCTTT
>CAMAHD010000056.1 GCA_945834405.1 uncultured Prevotella sp.
CCGGACTCGCTTGGATTCCAGAGATAGCTCATCTCTGCCGTCAGCACAACGATGCCAACGTACTGGTTATGCCAGGCCGTTTCATCGACAACAAGACAGCCGGTGCAATCATGGACGAGTTTTTCAAGACCACTTTTGAAGGCGGTCGCCATCAGCGTCGCGTAGAGAAGATACCCGTACAGCAATAAACTATTTGCCCGTACAGGGTGTGAATTATTCAATCAATCATCCCTAACAGCCATCACTACATGCTCAGTGGTGGCTGTTTTTCCAAACAATCCCATCAATCCCTTCCCTCCATGGCAAAAGACAAGACAGCTTACGTATGCAACAACTGCGGACAGGAATCGGCCAAATGGATAGGCAAATGTCCCAGTTGCGGTATGTGGAACACCTTTCAAGAGATTCGTATATCCTCCGATACAGGCAGTCAGGCAGCTCGCCACACCGCTATGAGTGTTCGACGTTCTGCGGAGAGTGCCAACCGTCCCTTGCATCTTCATGAAATCAGTGCTCACGAAGAACCACGCATAGACATGTCAGATGACGAACTGAACCGTGTATTAGGTGGCGGTTTGGTTCCTGGTTCTATCACCCTTCTCGGCGGCGAGCCAGGAATAGGAAAGAGTACGCTCACGCTTCAGACTATCCTGCGTCTTCCCCAGCGTCGCATACTGTATGTCAGCGGTGAGGAGAGTGCCCATCAACTGAAGATGCGTGCCGACCGCATCTCTCATCCCGTCAACGATAACTGCCAGATTCTTTGTGAGACATCCCTGGAAAATATCTTTGCAACCATACGCGAAGTGAATCCCGAGATAGTCATCATCGACTCCATCCAGACCATTGCCACAGAGGAGGTTGAGACGAGTGCAGGCAGCATCACTCAGGTGCGTGAATGTGCCTCTGCCCTCCTCCGTTTTGCCAAATCGAGTGGTGTTCCCGTCATCCTGATAGGCCATATCAACAAGGAAGGCACCCTTGCAGGTCCAAAAATACTGGAACATATCGTCGACACCGTCATCCAGTTTGAGGGAGACCAGCATTATATGTACCGCATTCTTCGCTGCATCAAAAACCGTTTCGGCAGCACATCAGAGTTGGGCATCTACGAGATGGAGCAAGGTGGTCTTCGTCAGGTGAGCAACCCCTCCGAACTGCTTCTCACTCAAGACCATGAAGGACTGTCTGGTGTAGCCATCAGCGCAGCCATTGAAGGCATCCGTCCTTTCCTGATGGAGACACAGGCACTGGTATCGACGGCAGCTTACGGCACCCCCCAGCGCAGTGCCACCGGTTTTGACCAGCGCCGTCTGAACATGTTATTGGCAGTATTGGAGAAAAGAGTTGGTTTCAAATTGATACAGAAAGACGTATTCATCAACATTGCCGGAGGTCTGCGAGTCACTGATATGGCGATGGACCTCAGTGTCATAGCAGCTGTTCTGTCGAGCAATGTAGACACGCCTATCGAAGCCGGTTGGTGTATGGCAGGCGAGGTTGGTCTGAGTGGAGAAGTGCGTCCTGTCAATCGTATAGAACAGCGCATAGCAGAAGCCGAAAAACTGGGTTTCACCCATATCATCATTCCCAAATATAATCTTCAAGGTCTCAACCATTCTCGCTTCAACATTGAGATACACCCCGTAAAAAAAGTCGAAGAGGCTTTGCGGGCACTCTTCGGCTAATCTTCTTGCATTCAGTCAATCATCCGACCTCTGTAAGATTTAACTTTCAGGTCGGATGTTTCTATCGTACAGGTTGAATTATTTCATTTCCCATCCGGCAGCCTGTGCAATACGCTTACTAATCTCCGTATTGTCTATGCGTCCGTGAAAGAGTTCAGCTCCGGCACCGATAGCGAAACACGGCACATATCCATTGCTGTGTCCCGTTACCTGCCATCCTACGAGCGCACATTCCGCCTGAATGTTCCTCACGGTAGCAGCCAGTTCATCATCCATCTGATAGAGAGTCTTCTGGTTCTGTCCCTTCCCGTTCTGTATGTTGTCGAAAGCCTTCTTGAGACGGTCGGTCTGTTCGTCAGATAGATTTATTTTCGTCCAGAATCCGAAGTTTTCCGTCAGGAAATCCTTCACCCTATTCCAGTCATATTTCTTGCCATATTTGTCGTGCAGACGATGCAGTTCCTTGCCGAGTCTGTCAATACTCATACGCTGATTACCGATTATGTCCAGATGCAGTTCGTATTTGTTTCTTCCCAGCACGATGCCCCCTGTTTCGTGGTCAGCAGTCACTACAATGAGCGTTTCGTCGGGATGCTGCTGATAGAACTCGTAAGCCACCTTGATGGCATTGTCCATATCAATCACTTCGTGAATGAAAGCCATGTCGTTGGCATGGCAAGCCCAGTCAATCTTTCCACCTTCAACCATCAGGAAGAATCCCTCTTTTTCCCCCTGTTTCTTGGTGAGGAAATGTATGGCGGCACGTGTGATATCCGTGAGACTCAGGTCATTTTTTCCCCTGTCGATGGCGTAAGGAATACTATACCTATCCTTCTTGCTTGCCTCCTCAGACTGCAGCAGAATCATGCGCTTGGCATCCTTGGCTTTCTTCTGATAGTCCTTATATCCACGAGCAATGGCAAATCCATTATCTTGTGCCTGCTGATAGAGGTCAGGACCGTTCTTGTCGGGATTTTCCGGTTTCACGAAATCAGAACCAGCATAAAAATCATTTCCACTTTCAACCAGCTGTCTGCCGATGGTATAAGAATCGCCTCTGCTTCCCACATGTGCATAGAAAGCTGCAGGCGTGGCATGGTCAACGCTGACACTGGTAGAAATACCCACCGCTGCACCAGCCTCTCGTGCCCAGTCCGCAATGCAAGTCACAGGTGTCGTCAAGTCTTTCAGCACCCCCAAAGCCCCATTTTTTGTTTTGTTTCCGCTGGCGAGTGCCGTTCCTCCGGCAGCCGAGTCAGTGACTCCATTGGTAGCACTCTGTGTATTGACCAAGGCCGTATAAGGAAAAGAAGGGAAACAGAGTTCCGAAATGCCTATTCTGCCATCCAGCGCCCCTAAATAAGTTTCAGCGGCATTCACCTGGTTGACTCCCATGCCGTCACCGATAAAATAAAAAACATACTTTGGTTTTCCTTCTGCCATTACGGCAAGAACGAGCAGCATCATGCTGCATAAAGAAATCAATCTCTTTTTCATAACTATTTTTTTTGTTGCTATTGTCAGGCTATTCAATATTTTAAGTCTTGCGAGTCCTCAACTCAGTGAAATAAAAAGAGTTTGAAGAAGTCTTTACTATTTGAGTTCTCTTGGAAAGTCAAAAGCCAATACCGAAGAGACCGCATTCTACTCGCTTATTTCATGGTCATTGATTCCACTGCAAAATTAGAGAAAACTTTTCAATTATCCACTTGAAAACGGATAAATCTTACCTTTTTAAACATATTGTAACAAGATTAATACCCATGAGCAAGAGCTGTTCGTCAGGGTAAACAACGATCGTCAGATGCATCTGAAACAGCAGAAAGCGACAGCATATCCAAGCGTTTTTTCTTGTAGGCAATGATTTTTTGCATACGACTTGCCGTTATTTGTTTTTTTTTGTACATTTGCACCTATAAAACTTATAACTGAATCCTCATGAAACAATCTATGATATTAGCTGCCATACTTGCATGTTCATTGCCGACCTGTTCAGCAGCCGATATAGTGAAGAATAAGAATAGTATCACGCTCTTTCTGGACCATCCTCAGGAAGGAGGAGCTCGTCAAGTCCGTCTGACAGTGATAGACGACCGTATCATCAGGGTGGAAGCAACACCCGATGCCATGTTTCAAGAGAAGAAAAGTCTGATGATAGTTCCCAATGCTTTCAACAAAAAAGTCAAATGGAAATACGATGAAAACGAGCAGGACTTCAGACTCTCTACTCGACTGCTGGAAGTACAGGTAGACAAAAAGACAGGCAGTCTCCGTTTCACCGACAAATCCACCGGCAAGACACTCCTTGAGGAATGTGCCGAGGGGGGCAAGCGATTCTCCCGCTACGTTTCGTCCCAGACAATGCTGCCAGCCAACTACCAGCCCTCTGATGCAGACGAACTCAACTGGGGATGCCCAGACAATCAAAACGTCATCCGCCAAGCCGACCGTGAGGGTTACAGCTGGCAGGCGAGGTTCGAAAGTCCTTCCGACGAGGCTTTCTATGGCCTGGGGCAGCATCAGTCGGAGGAGATGAACTATAAGGGACGCAACGAGGAGTTATTCCAATACAACACCAAGGTATCAGTACCCTTCGTCGTCAGCAACCGCAACTATGGATTGCTCTGGGACAGCTATTCCTATGGTCGTTGGGGCAATGCGCAGGACTATCGCCAGCTGTATCAGGTGTTCCGTCTGTACGACAAAGAGGGTCATCCAGGAGCCCTTACAGGCACTTATACCGACCAGAAAGGCAATCAGCTGGTGCGACGCGAAGACTCTATCTATTACGAGCACTCCCGTTCCATCACCAATCTGCCACAGCAAATCAATCTCAATGGAGCTACCGTCACCTACGAGGGCTATATCGAAGCGAACGAATCCGCCTTGTATCATTTCATCCTCTACTATGCCGGCTATACCCGTGTCTATGCCGATGGAAAAGAACTTGTTCCTGAGCGCTGGCGAACGGCATGGAATCCCAATGCCTTTAAGTTCGAGTTGTCGCTGAAGAAGCAGCAGCGCATACCCATCCGCATCAAATGGCAACCCGATGGTGGCACATCTTACTGTGGTCTGCGAGTTGCCCCGCCTCAGACGGACGAAGAACAGAACCGCATCAGTATCTGGAACGAGATGGCCAAGTACATGGACTACTATTTCATCAGCGGCAAAAACATAGACGAGGTTATCAGCGGCTATCGCACTCTGACAGGCAAGGCACAGGTGATGCCGAAATGGGCACTTGGTTTCTGGCAGAGTCGTGAACGCTACAAGTCTCAAAAAGAGATTGTCTCCACCTTAGAGGAATTCAGGAAGAGAGAGATACCCATCGACAACATCGTTCAGGACTGGAACTACTGGGCAGATGACGCCTGGGGCAGTCATGAGTTTGAGTCCCGCCGTTTCCCTAATCCCCAGCAGATGCTGGACCGTATTCACGAGTTGAACGGCAGATACATGATTTCCGTATGGCCCAAGTTCTACCGCACCACCCAACATTATCAGCAGTTGGACGCACATGGATGGATGTACCAGCAGGCCATCACCGACAGCATACGCGACTGGGTGGGTCCCGGATATATCGGTTCCTTCTACGACGCCTACTCCTCCGGAGCCCGCAAGCTGTTCTGGCAACAGATGGACCAGAGTCTCTACTCTCGCTGGAATCAAGGCATCGACGCCTGGTGGATGGATGCCTCAGAACCCAATGTTCGCGACTGCACTCCCATAGACTATCGCAAGCAGCTGTGCGGTCCTACCGCCCTTGGCACGAGCGACGAGTACTTCAATGCCTACAGCATTGTCAATGCGGATGCCATCTACCATGGTCAGCGCAGCGTCAATCCCGACAAGCGTGTATTCCTTCTCACCCGTAGCGGATTTGCCGGACTCCAACGCTACAGCACAGCCACATGGAGCGGCGACATAGGCACACGCTGGGAGGACATGCGTGCCCAGATGACAGCCGGCATCAATTTCTCCATGTCTGGCATACCTTTCTGGGGTATGGACCAAGGCGGTTTCTGTGTGGAGAACCGTTATGTCAAAGCGCAGCAGCTATATAATAAGAAAGGAATAGAAAACGACGACCTGAAGGAATGGCGCGAACTGCAGGTAAGATGGAATCAGTTTGGCTGTTTCATTCCCCTTTACCGCACCCACGGCCAGTGGCCTACACGCGAGGTATGGAACATCGCTCCCGACAATCATCCCGCCTATCAGACCATCGTCAGCTATGACAAGCTGCGCTACAGGCTGATGCCCTATCTTTACTCCATGGCGGGATGGGTCAATCTGCATGACTATACCCTCCTTCGCGGACTCGTGATGGATTACGCGGAAGACCCCCTGGTATTGAACATCGGCAACCAGTGGATGTTCGGTCCCTCGCTGATGGCATGTCCAGTGAGCGAATACGGTGCTCGTTCGCGCGAAGTATATCTGCCGAAAAGCTGCAACTGGTACGACCTTTACTCCGGCCGACATATCCGTGGAGGAAGCCGTCTGCAGGCTGACGCCCCCTTCGAGCGCATCCCCGTCTATGCCCCCGAAGGAGCTATTCTTCCCGTCGGTCCCGATATGCAATGGAGCGACGAGAAACCAGCCGACACCTTGGACGTATACATCTTCGCAGGCAGGGACGGCAGTTTCGAACTGTATGAGGACGAAGGCTTGAACTACAATTACGAGAAGGGCATGTACAGTACTATCCTCCTGAGCTATGACGACCTCAGCCGCAAGCTGACCATCGGCAAACGTCAGGGAGAGTTTGAGGGAATGTTACGACAGCGTTGCTTCCGTCTGCATCTCGTCAGTCCTTCTATAGCCCAGACAGCAGCCCCGAGTCCGTCTCCACATCCGTTGATACTGGGTGGTGCCCGCGATATTCCCTGCATCAGCGTGCTGTATCAAGGAAAAAAGCTGACCGTTCAACTATAAGCGAGTTCCATTCATTCCCACCGCAAAAAACAGAAATGGTGGGTTGACGTTTTACATCAAGCGAATGAATAGAACCCACCCATCATCATGACGTTGCGGAAGACGAAAGGAGATAAATGAAGAAAACATCAAAAAAAGAAACAGAATAATAACCTTTTCAAATAACCATTGACATGAAAAAACTACTCACCCTCTCGTACCTCGCCTTGAGCATGGCAACAGCCCAGGCGCAGATTTATCTTGACCCCAATGCCCCTTTGGAGGACAGGGTTCAGGATGCCCTCAGTCGAATGACGCTTCACGAGAAAATACAGATAGCCCATGCCCAAAGCAAGTTCACCTCTGCCGGCGTTCCCCGTCTTGGCATCAAACAACTGAACATGTCGGACGGCCCTCACGGTATACGTGCTGAAGTAGACTGGAACTCATGGGATTATGCCAAGTGGACGAATGACTCCTGCGTGGCGTTCCCTTCCCTCACCTGTCTGGCAGCCACCTGGAACCGCGAACTGGCAGGCGACTACGGCCATGCCATCAGCGAGGAATTCCTCTTCCGCGACAAGAATGTCCTGCTGGGTCCTGGCTGCAACATCGCCCGCGTACCCCTCAACGGACGCAACTTCGAGTACATGGGTGAAGACCCCTTTCTTGCAGGCGAGTTGTGTGTACCCTATATCCGTCGCGCCCAGGCCAATGGCGTAGCCTGCTGTCTGAAACACTTTTTCCTGAACAATCAGGAGGTAGACCGCAGCTCCGTGAATGTCAACGTGAGCGAACGTGCCATCCACGAGATATACCTTCCAGCCTTCAAAAAAGCGGTTCAGAAAGGCGGCACATGGAGCATGATGGGATCGTACAACAAGTGGAATAATGTATGGTGCTGCGAGAATGACTCCCTGCTCAACGGCATCCTCAAGAGACAATGGGGCTTCGACGGAGCTGTCATCAGCGACTGGGGAGGCACCCACCATACCTGGGAGGCAGCCACTGGCGGTCTGGACATAGAGATGGGAACCGACACCAACGGCAAGACCGTCGACAAGAGCAAGGGCTATAACTTCTACCGCCTTGCCGATGACTACGAAGCAGCCGTCAGAAAGGGAGACATATCCATGGAGGTCGTCGACGAGAAGGCTTCGCGCGTATTGCGCACCATCTTCCGCACGTCAATGGGTCCTCGCAAGACTTTCGGTTCCATGTGTTCCGAGGCTCACTATGATGTCTGTCGCCGCATCGGACAGGAAGGCATCGTTCTGCTGAAAAACCAGAAGAACATCCTGCCCATCCGCGCGTCTGAATACCGCCGCATCCTGGTGGTTGGCGAGAATGCCATCCGCAACATGAGTGAAGCCGGAGGTTCGTCCGAGCTGAAGACAAAATTCGACATCTCTCCCCTCGAAGGCCTCCGCGCCCTCTATGGCGACAAGATCAGTTTCTGCCGAGGCTACTACTCTGGCAAGGCGATGTATGGCAAGGTGGAGAAGCTGAAGCAGAAGAAGCTGGACTCCCTTCGTGCCGATGCCGTTGCCCAAGCGAAGGAGGCAGACCTCGTCATCTTTATCGGCGGTCTGAACAAGAATCGCCATCAGGACTGTGAAGATGGCGACAGAGAGAACTACGAGCTCTCCTTCGGCCAGAATGAACTGATAAACGAGCTGTCACAGGTTCAGAAAAATCTGATAGTCGTTACCTTTGGAGGCAATCCCTTTGCCACGCCTTGGCTCAACCGCATACAGGGTTTCGTCCACTGCTGGTATCTGGGTTCCATGTCTGGCAGCAGTCTTGCCGACGTGCTGAGCGGAGCCGTCAATCCCAGCGGCAAGCTGCCAGTCACCTTTGCCAAGAAACAGGCAGATTATCCCTGCTTCCGGTATGGCGAAGAGGGTTATCCGGGAGTCAACAAACAGGTTTATTACAAGGAGGGCATCTACGTGGGTTACCGCTGGTTTGACACTCACAAGGAAAGCGTTCAGTTCCCCTTCGGCTATGGTCTCAGCTATACCACCTTCAAGTATAGCAAACCCGAAATAAGCAGCCAGACAGGTTTAGAAACGGATGATGACGACGAGACCCTGTTCACCGTCAGCTGCGACGTCACCAACAGCGGCTCGCGCGAAGGCAAGGAGACCGTCCAGCTCTACATCGGCGACGAGCAGTCGAGCATAGACCGTCCCGTCAAAGAACTGAAGAACTTTGCCAAGGTGTCGCTCCGTCCAGGCGAAACGACAAAGGTCCGTTTCAAGATCAAGGCATCCGACCTGAAATTCTATTCTGAAGACCAGCACCGATGGATAGCCGAACCGGGTAAGTTCAAGGCCTATTTCTGTTCGAGTGCCTCCGATGTGCGAGGTGTCGTTTCCTTTGAATTGAAATAAATGCTAAATAATGGCTTTTATTTTGTATTCTCGACGATGATTCGTATCTTTGCATAAGAATGTGCAACAAGAAAAAAGCAAGACTTCATGAAATCGATATTGTTAACATGCTTTCTCGCGGCAACGCTCACCGGAGCTTCTGCACAAAAAGCACAGCCACGCACACCGCAGAAAAAAACGGTGAGTGCCAAGAAACGCTCTTCCCAAAAACCTGCTCCGCTCACTGAAGAGGAGCAGCAGCTGGCAGAACGCTTACAGCAGATGACGGAGGCTACTCAGAAAGTGATTGTCATAGACAGCTTCGTGGTCGACAAGAAAGTGATGATGGATGCCTTCAAGCTCAATCCCGAAGTAGGAAGCATCGTCAGGCACGACGATTTTTTCCAGACCGGCGACCAGCCCCAATCCTTTCTGAACGTCAACCAGATGGGCAACAAATGCTACTTTCCCCTCAAGGACAAGAAGGGTCATTCCCTTCTCTATACCAGCGACCTGATAGGTGGCAGATGGTCGGAACCCATCCTGCTCCAAGGGCTTGACATCGAGTCGTATACCGACATCAACTATCCCTTCATGATGACCGACGGCTATACGCTTTTCTTTGCCGCCAAGGGTCCTGAGAGCATCGGCGGCTACGACATCTTCGTCACCCGCTATGACGCATCCGAACAGCGCCTGCTGACCCCCGAAAACATCGGAATGCCCTTCAACTCTACCGGCAATGACTATCTGTATGTCATCGACGACATCGAACACCTCGGATGGTTTGTCACCGACCGCCGACAGCCCGAAGGCAAGGTGTGTATCTACACCTTCATCCCCAATGCCAGCCGCGACACCTACAGTCTGGAAAGCACCTCTCCCGAGAAGCTGAAACAGCTGGCTGAACTGCACCGTATCGCCGACACCTGGGGCAACGGCAAGGAACGCAAAAAGGCACTGGAACGACTGAAGGCTATCGAGAAACGCAAGCAGGAGAAGATTATCAACGACACTCCCGCCTTTGTCGTCAACGACCATACGCTCTGCTACAAAGCCTCAGATTTAAAGGGCAAGGGCAATCAGGAGAACTTCAAGCTGCTGCAGAACAAACAGCAGGAACTGAAGCGTCTGGAACAGCGTATAGAGACGCTTCGCACGGACTACCATCAGGCCAAGGGAGAGAAGAAGAAGGAACTGGGCAAGCGTATACTCCAGGAAGAACAGCGCCAGGAAGAACTGATACTGGAAACAGCAGCTCTCGCCAAGACCATCCGACAGATAGAAAACAACCAATAGGCATCAGGCTTATGAAATACAAAGAATCCGAACTGATTATCAACGAGGATGGCAGCATCTTCCATCTTCACGTAAAACCCGAACAGCTCGCCGACAAGGTTATCCTCGTGGGTGACCCTGGCAGAGTATCACTGGTGGCATCCCACTTCGAGTGTCAGGAGTGCGACATCGAGAGCCGCGAGTTCCATACCATCACGGGCACGTTCCAGGGCAAGCGCATCACGGTCATATCCACAGGTATAGGCTGCGACAACATCGACATCGTGCTCAACGAGATAGACGCTCTTGCCAACATCGACTTCCGTACTCGTGACGACCATCCCCTTCAACGCCAGTTGGAGATAGTGCGCATAGGCACCTGCGGCGGTCTTCAGCCCGACACACCCGAGGGCACCTTCATCTGCTCGGAAACATCCATCGGCTTCGACGGTTTGCTCAACTTCTATCAGGGGCGCAATGCCATCTGCGACCTGCCCTTGGAAAGGGCTCTCATCGCCCATCTCGGATGGACAGGCAATACCTGCATCGCCCACCCCTACGCCGTGGATGCCGACAGGGAACTGGTGGAACGCATTGCCGGCGAAGACATGGTCCGAGGCATCACCGTCGCCTGTGGCGGATTCTTCGGTCCGCAGGGAAGAGAGCTGCGCCTGCCCCTTGCCGACCCTCACCAGAACGAGAAGATAGAGAACTTTGAATACCACGGTCGCCGCATCACGAACTTCGAGATGGAGAGCTCTGCACTGGCAGGCCTCGCCCGACTCATGGGTCACCGTGCCACCACCGTCTGCATGGTCATCGCCAACAGAAGGGCAGGAAGGGCAAACACGGGCTACAAAGGCAAGATAGACGACCTGATTCAGCTGGTTCTGCAGCGTATCTGACACATCCTTGCAGATAAATCTCATTTTTATGCATATATGCTTGGCAGTTTCAATATAATTGCCTAAATTTGCAGAAGTATAAACCCTCATGGTGAACACACACCTGTCAAAAACACAAGATGGACAATTGCTTGAAGAAACTGAAGATTGAGAGCCTGAACGACATGCAGAAAGAAACGGCTCAGGCTATTACTGCTACCCGTGGTGACGTGGTGGTTCTGTCCCCCACCGGTTCGGGCAAGACGCTCGCCTACCTCCTGCCCCTCATCCAGCTGTTGGACACCTCCAAGGACGAGGTACAGGCGCTGGTCATCACCCCAGGACGCGAGCTGGCATTGCAGTCGGACGGCGTTCTCAAGTCAGCCACCTCCCAAGTGCGTTCCACCTGCTGTTACGGCGGTCGTCCCACCATGGACGAACATCGCACCCTCCGTCATGTCCTCCCCCATGTCATCTTCGGCACCCCCGGACGTCTGAACGACCATCTGGACAAGGACAATTTCTCCAGATACCATGTGAAGTATGTGGTGATAGACGAGTTTGACAAATGTCTGGAGATGGGATTCCAGCGCGAGATGTCCAAGCTGCTGGGCAGTCTGCCAGGCTTGCAGCGACGCTTCCTGCTCTCGGCAACCGATGCGGAGCAGATACCCGACTTTGTCAACATGCGTGGTGTTTCACGCATCAACTATCTGAGCGACTCTGCCGAACGCCAGGAGCGTGTCAGCATCCATCTGGCACGCAGCAGCCAGAAGGACAAGCTTCAGAGTCTGTCCCTCCTGCTGCGTTCCTTCGGTCAGGAGAGTTCCATCGTCTTTCTCAACTATCGTGACAGCGTAGAGCGCACGGCATCCTACCTTTCCTCAGAGGGTTTCACCGTCAGCCTATTCCACGGGGCCTTGGACCAGAAAGAGCGCGAAGATGCCCTCTACCGTTTCGCCAACGGTTCAGCCAACATACTCGTCGCCACCGACCTCGCATCGCGCGGTCTCGACATCCCCGACATTCAGAATATCGTCCACTATCATCTTCCCTTGGGCGAGGAAGCCTACATCCATCGCGTGGGACGTACCGGACGCTGGCAGGACAGCGGCAAGGCATTCTTCCTGCTGGGTCCCGACGAAGAAATCCCCTCGTATGTCGATGCCACCACTATCCCCTACCCCCTTTCCGACGATGTTCCATCCCCACCCCAGCCTCGCATGACCACCATATATATAGGTAAGGGCAAGAAAGACAAGATCAGCAAGGGCGACATCGTGGGGTTCCTCTGCAAGAAGGGAGGCCTTACTCCCTCAGACATCGGCCGCATCGACGTCAAGGAGCATTATTCCTACTGCGCCATCAAGCGCCAGCTGCTTGCCGAAACGCTGCTCAAAGTCAAGGGCGAGAAGATAAAAGGAATCAAAACCATCGTCGAAAGTGTCAAATAGACACTATTTTGCCCTTTTTGCTTATATTTCTGACAAAAGATTTGGCTGTTTCGAATAAATAACGTAACTTCGCAGCCGTTTTTCATGACAACAGACAAAAATTACATATTTTATTAATCACTAATTTGACAATCAAATGAAGAAGTACAACTTTAATGCAGGTCCCTCAATGCTTCCTCGCGAAGTCATCGAAAACACCGCTAAGCAGTGTCTGGACTTCAACGGTTCCGGTCTCTCCCTGATGGAGATCAGCCATCGTGCCAAGGATTTTCAACCCGTTGTTGACGAGGCTGTAGCTCTTGTCAAGGAGCTGCTTCAGATTCCTGAGGGCTATTCTGTCATTTTCCTCGGTGGTGGTGCCTCGCTGGAGTTCTGTATGGTTCCCTATAACTTCCTGCTCACCAAAGCAGCCTATCTCAACACCGGCACCTGGGCAAAGAAAGCCATGAAAGAGGCCAAACTCTTCGGCGAGGTAGTCGAGGTGGCATCGTCTGCCGATGCAGGCTATACCTTCATCCCCAAAGGCTGGGAGTGCCCTACTGACGTAGACTATCTGCACATCACGACCAACAACACCATCTACGGCACCGAAATCCGTACCGACCTGGATGTTCCCGTTCGCCTGATAGGCGACATGAGTTCGGACATCATGAGCCGCCCCGTGGATGTCAGCAAGTACGACTGCATCTATGCCGGAGCTCAGAAAAACCTGTCCATGGCAGGCGTCACCATCGTCATCGTCAAGGACGACAAGCTGGGTAAGGCTCCCCGCCCCATCCCCACCATGCTCGACTATCGCACCCATGTTGACAAGGGTTCCATGTTCAATACCCCTCCCGTTGTTCCCATCTACAGTATGCTGGAGAACCTCCGCTGGATCAAGCGCAACGGCGGCGTAGAGGCCATGGAGAAACTCGCCAAGCAGCGCGCCGAGATTGTCTACGGCGAGATTGACCGCAACAAACTGTTCCGCGGCACAGTGGCAGAGGAAGACCGCTCACTGATGAACATCTGCTTCGTGATGAACGACGAGTATAAGGAATTGGAAAAACCCTTCTTCGACTTTGCCACCGAGCGCGGCATGGTTGGCATCAAGGGCCACCGCAGCGTAGGCGGTTTCCGTGCCAGCTGCTACAATGCCCAGACCATCGAGGGTGTCAATGCCCTTGTCCAGGCAATGAAGGATTTTGAGAAGCAACAATAAATCTACCAAAGAATCAACCTAAAAAACGAAGAAGATGAAAGTACTCGTTGCTACAGAAAAACCCTTTGCGGCAGCTGCCGTAGAGGGTATCAAAGCCGAAGTGGAAGGAGCAGGCCACCAGCTGGCTTTGCTCGAAAAATATACCGAAAAGTCACAGCTGCTCGATGCCGTGAAGGATGCCGACGCTCTGATTATCCGCTCAGACAAGGTTGACGCTGAGGTGCTCGACGCAGCCAAACAGCTGAAGATCGTCGTTCGTGCGGGTGCCGGTTATGACAACATCGACCTGGAAGCAGCCACTGCCCATCAGGTTGTTGCCGAGAACACTCCCGGACAGAACTCCAATGCCGTGGCAGAACTGGTGTTCGGTATGCTGGTATATGCCGTCCGCAACTTCTATAACGGCAAGGCAGGCACAGAGCTGAAAGACAAGAAGTTGGGTATCCTCGCCTTTGGCAATGTAGGACGCAATGTGGCACGCATCGCTGCCGGCTTCGGCATGGATGTCTATGCCTACGATGCCTACTGCCCCAAGGAGGCTATCGAGAGTGCCGGCGTGAAGGCCGTAGACAGCCAGGACGAGCTGTTCAAGACCTGCGACGTCGTTTCGCTCCATATCCCAGCTACCGCCGAGACCCGACAGAGCATCAACTACCAGATGGTAGGACAGATGAAGAAGGGTGGCATCCTCGTCAATACAGCACGCAAGGAAGTCATCAACGAGCCCGAACTCATCCAGCTGATGACCGAGCGTCCCGACCTGAAATATGTGACAGACATCAAGCCGGATGCCGACGCTGAGTTTGCCCAGTTTGAGGGTCGCTACTTCAGCACCCCCAAGAAAATGGGCGCACAGACAGCCGAGGCGAACACCAATGCCGGTATAGCTGCTGCTCGCCAGATCAACGCCTTCTTCAAGGATGGCTGCACCCGATTCCAGGTGAACAAGTAAACAGCCGCAGCGTTACTGTTCAACCCCATCTGTGACAATTCAAATCCTACAATTATGGCAATCATCAAACCCTTCCGAGGCATACGCCCACCGAAAGAGCTGGTGGAGCAAGTAGAGTCACGCCCCTACGATGTGCTCGATTCAGACGAAGCGCGCGCCGAAGCCGGTGACAACGAAAAAAGCCTCTATCATATCATCAAACCGGAAATAGATTTTCCCGAAGGAACCAGCGAATATGACCCCAGAGTCTACGCCAAAGCAGCCGAAAACTTCAAAAAGTTTCAGGACAAGGGATGGCTGGTACAGGATGACAAGGAGCAGTATTACATCTATGCGCAGACCATGAACGGCAAGACCCAGTATGGATTGGTGGTGGGCGCATACGTCAATGACTACATGACCGGTGTCATCAAGAAACACGAGCTGACCCGCCGCGACAAGGAGGAGGACCGCATGAAGCATGTCCGCGTGAACGATGCGAACATCGAGCCCGTCTTCTTCGCCTATCCCGACAACGCCGTGCTCGACACGCTCATCATGCGCTATGCAGCCACTGAACCTGAATACGACTTCATCGCTCCCGTCGACGGATTCCGTCATCAGTTCTGGCTCATCAGCAACGAGACGGACATCCAGACCATCACCGACGAGTTTGCCAAGATGCCTGCACTCTACATCGCCGACGGTCACCACCGTTCGGCAGCCGCCGCCCTGGTAGGCAACGAGAAGGCACAGCAGAACCCACAGCACAGGGGAGACGAAGAATACAACTATTTCATGGCTGTATGCTTCCAGGCTTCCCAGCTGACCATCCTCGACTACAACAGAGTGGTGAAGGATTTGAACGGACTGAGTTCAGAAGAGTTCCTCAAGGCTCTCTCTAACAACTTTACCGTAACAGCCAAAGGCAAAGACAATTACAAACCGTGTCAACTCCACGAGTTCTCACTCTATTTGGACGGCGAATGGTATAGTCTGAAAGCCAAGGAGGGCACCTTCGATGACAGTGACCCCATCGGCGTTCTGGACGTAGACATCTCCAGCCGACTCATCCTCGATGCCATTCTCGGCATCAAGGACCTGCGCAGCAGCCAGCGCATCGACTTTGTTGGCGGACTGCGTGGACTGGGCGAACTGAAGCGTAGGGTTGACAGCGGCGAGATGAAGATGGCCCTTGCCCTCTACCCCGTCTCCATGCAGCAGATCATGGACATTGCCGACAGCGGCAAGATTATGCCTCCCAAGGCAACCTGGTTTGAACCCAAACTGAGGTCGGGTCTCGTTATTCATAAATTGTCTGAAGACTAATCGTGGAGGATAGCTATAAAACCATATCCGAAAAGACTATAGGCGAGGGATATATTACAGAAAAGCGTAGTAAATTCCTCGCCTATGCCCATCATGTGGAATCTGTCGACGAGGTCAAGGCTATCGTTGCGCAATACAGGAAAAAGTATTTCGACGCCCGCCACGTATGCTGGGCATACATGCTGGGAGCCGACCGCTCGGAGTTCCGCGCCAATGACGATGGCGAACCCAGCAGCACGGCTGGCAAACCTATTCTGGGACAAATCAACAGTCGCGAACTGACCAATATTCTCGTGGTGGTGATTCGCTATTTCGGAGGCGTGCTTCTCGGCACCAGCGGACTGATTGTGGCATACAAGGCAGCAGCAGCTGATGCCCTCGACCATGCCGAAGAGGAAACCCGACTGGTGGAAGAGGAGGTGAGTTACTCCTTTACCTACGTGATGATGAACGATGTGATGCGCATCATCAAGGACATGCAGCCACGCATCGTCAGCCAGACCTTCGACAATACCTGCGAAATCAAACTCTCCATCCGCAAGTCTTTGGCTCCTCAGCTGAGGGAACGGCTTGCCAAACTGTCGTTTGACAACTGAAATCTCTCGAATTCATCGCTGA
>CAMAHD010000057.1 GCA_945834405.1 uncultured Prevotella sp.
GCTACTCACAAGCGTAAGAAAAGATTAAGAAAGAACAGACATAAGAGCAAGTAAGCCCAACTGTTCTAAAGAAATGAAAGGAGTGTGTCAGAATTCGGATAATGGAATGATGACACACCCTTTCTATTTTACAAAGAACCCACCTTCATTCAGACAATGACAAGCGAAGTAATTATTGACGTTCAACCAAAGGAGATTTCCATCGCGCTGCTCGAGGACAAGAATCTGGTAGAATACCAGACAGAGCCCAGGTCAGCCTCTTTCTCCGTTGGTAACATCTACGTGGCAAAGGTCAAGAAACTGATGCCCGGACTTAACGCCTGTTTCGTTGACGTAGGTTATTCGCGCGACGCCTTCCTGCACTATCTCGACCTGGGACCCAATTATTCCTCCTACGAGAAGTATCTCAAGCAGGTCATGAGCGACCGCAAAAAACTATTCCCCATCTCCAAAGCCACACGGCAGCCCGAACTGAAAAAGGAAGGCAGCGTACAGAACATTCTCTCGCAAGGTCAGGAAGTACTGGTGCAAGTGGTCAAAGAACCCATATCCACCAAGGGTCCCCGACTTACCTGCGAGCTGAGTTTTGCCGGCAGATACATCGTTCTTATCCCTTTCAATGACAAAGTTTCAGTATCGTCCAAAATCAAGAAAGGTGAAGAACGTACCCGACTGAAACAGCTCATCCAAAGCATCAAGCCCAAGAACATGGGCGTGATTGTCAGAACATCCGCCGAGGGAAAAAGAGTGGCCGAACTGGACAACGAACTGAAGACTTTGGTGAAAAGATGGGAAGATGCCATTACCAAGGTACAGAAGACGACCCAGCGTCCACAGATAATCTACGAAGAGACCGGAAGAGCCGTAGCCCTGCTGCGTGACCTCTTCAATCCTACCTATGACGGTATCTACATCAATGACAAAGACATCTTTGAAGAAGTGAAAGACTATGTCAGTCTTATCGCACCGGAAAAGGTGGACATTGTCAAGATGTACAACGGACAGGTACCTATTTTTGACAACTATAATGTAACCAAACAAATCAAGTCGGCATTCGGCAAGACCGTCAACTACAAACACGGAGCCTATCTGATTATCGAACATACCGAGGCGCTCCATGTCGTTGACGTCAACAGCGGAAACAGGACACGCTCGGAAAACGGACAGGAAGCCAACGCCCTGGAAGTCAATCTGGGAGCAGCCGACGAGCTGGCAAGACAACTCCGACTGAGAGACATGGGTGGCATTATCGTTGTGGACTTTATTGACATGAACCTTGCCGAAGACCGACAACTGCTGTATGAGCGCATGTGCAAGAACATGCAGCGAGACAGGGCACGACACAACATCCTGCCACTGAGCAAATTCGGACTGATGCAGATAACCCGACAGCGTGTACGCCCTGCAATGGACGTGAATGTGGAGGAGACCTGCCCCACCTGTTTCGGAAAAGGCAAAATCAAGTCAAGCATCCTCTTTACCGACCAATTGGAAAGCAAAATCAGTCTGCTGGTCAATAAAATCGGCATCAAGAAATTCAACCTGCACGTACATCCTTATGTAGCGGCATACATCAACCAGGGCCTCCTGTCACTCAAGCTGAGGTGGCAGATGAAATACGGTCTTGGTATCAATATCATTCCCTCTCAGAAACTTGCCTTCCTGCAATATGAATTCTATGACAAGAAGGGCGAGTTTATTGACATGAAAGAGGACATAGAAAACGCCTGAGTTACTCACAAGCTAACACACCATACTGACATGGAAACAGCCTTTTGGATATGCCTTTTCATCGTGTTCTATACATATTTCGGATACGGAATCGTTCTTCTCGCAATCCTGAAACTGAAACGACTGACAGGAAGCAAACGACCCTCACCCCAACTGCCTGACGACAGCCATCTGCCCGAGGTGACGCTCATGGTTTGCGCTTATAACGAACAGGATGTGGTAGACATGAAAATAGAGAACACCCACCAGCTGGATTATCCAAAAGACAAACTTCATTTATTATGGGTAACTGACGGCAGCAATGACTTAACGAACGAGCGCCTCGCCGCCTATCCCGACGTCGAGGTGCTCTTTCAACCCCAGAGACAAGGAAAGACAGCCGCACTGAACAGAGGAATCAGCCACGCCCAGACAAGTATCGTCATCATGACCGATGCCAATACCTGCATCAATACAGGAGCCATCAAGGAGATAGTACGTCTGTTTCAAGACGTTAAGGTAGGATGCGTTGCCGGAGAAAAACGTGTGATGCAGCGCAGCGACGACCAGATGGCAGCCAAAGGTGAGGGCATCTACTGGAAGTATGAGAGCACCCTGAAAAGATGGGACGACGAACTTTACTCTGCCATGGGTGCCGCAGGCGAACTGTGTGCCATCCGCAAAGACCTGTATCACCCCATGCCATCCGACACCCTGCTCGACGACTTCATCATGTCCATGAGCATCCTCCCGAAAGGTTATCGTATTGCCTACACTACCGAAGCATACGCCATGGAATATGGTTCTGCCGACATCACAGAGGAAGGCAAGCGCAAGAAACGCATTGCCGCCGGCGGACTTCAGAGTATCTGGCGACTGAGAAGCCTCCTGAATGTTTTCAAGCATCCGCTGCTTACCTTCCAGTATGTCTCACACCGTGTGCTCAGATGGAGCATCACTCCTTTTGCCCTCGTTGGTGTGTTGCTGCTGAACGTGTTGCTGGTGCTGGCCCATGCAGACAGCATCTATACCATTATCTGGCTACTGCAACTGCTGTTCTATGCAGCTGCCTTTGCCGGCTATCTGCTGGAAAAGAAAGGAATAAAAGTGACACTCTGTTATGTGGCATACTATTTCGTGTTCATGAACACCAATGTCTTCAGCGGCATCAGGTATCTGGCACGGCATAAGAACAACGGGGCATGGGAAAAAGCCAGACGAGGATAAAAAAGTGTAAGAATTCTTGTCTGTTACAAATATAATTTGTATCTTTGCGCGTTATAACATCATTTCTGAAACTTCAGATACCTTCAGTATCATTTAAACGAGTATTATATGCAAGGAGAGGACCCCCGCGTCATTGAAAAACTGATGCAACAGTTGGTTTTGGCCCGCGAAGAAGCCAAAAGAGCTATCGAAGAAAGGGACAAGGCGTTGGAACAGTTGAAAGAACGCGAACTGACGGCAGAAAAAGCCGAGCGTGCCAGCAAGATGAAATCTCTGTTTCTTGCCAACATGAGCCATGAAATACGTACCCCACTGAATGCCGTGGAGGGTTTTTCGCGTATCATGGCAGAAACGGACTCTGCTGAAGAACGCATGAAATTCCTTGAAATCATCGAAAGCAACAACAACAGGCTGCAGAGTCTTGTCAACGAAGTGCTGGACCTTTCGCGAGTGGAAGCCGGCGAGCTGACGATACGCAAGAAGGAGACAGACCTGCGCGCGCTCTGCCGCAACATCAGGCTCAGCTTCAAATTCAGATGTGCCGATACGGTGAAGCTCATCTGCGACGAGCCTACCGACAACATCATCATGATTACGGACCAGAACCGTGTCATGCAGGTTTTTTCCAATCTTATCGGAAATGCCCTGAAACATACCCCTTCCGGCTCCATCACCTTCGGCTACAGGCTGATGAACCAAAACCAGCAAATCAAGTTCTTCGTGTCAGATACCGGTCATGGCATTGCCAAGGAAGACATCAACAACATCTTCCTCACATACGTTTCCAAAGATGCCGAAACCAAGAACGGACACGGTCTGGGCTTGCCTCTGAGCAAGATTATCGTAGAGAAGCTGGGAGGCAACATCTCTGTCGAATCCGAATTAGGCAAGGGTTCTACCTTCACCTTTATTCTTCCCTTCGAGGGTACCGTTTGCGAAAAAAGCGAACGCTCCCGCAGCCTGGCTCACAACAGCCGCACCCTGCGCGTAACTTTGCGCCCCCAGAGCCAAAACCAGAAAACCATACTGGTGGCAGAAGACGAAGAAAGCAACTACCAGCTTATCAAGAATGTCTTGGGCAGAAGTTACCGACTGGTACGCGCAAACAATGGCATTGATGCCGTGACCCTGAACGACGACGAGCATCCCGACCTGATTCTGATGGATATCCGCATGCCGCAGATGAACGGACTGGACGCAACCCGCATCATCAAGGAAGTAAACCACCATGTACCCATCATCGCACTCAGTGCCTTTGCCTTTGAGGAGAATATCAATGAAGCGATGGCTGCCGGATGTGACGAATTCCTTGCCAAACCGTTCCGTGTAGAAGACCTGATAGACCTTATCGACAAATATCTGAATAAATAATCGCCCTTTGACCTAACACTCTTGATACGATGGGAAAACTTGCAGTCTATAAATATGTTTCGCTGATGTTTCTGGTTATTCAGCTGGTAGTAACCATTTTTACCATAGTAGGATTGTTTGGCGGCAACTCCAATCCGGTATCGAGCCGATTCAATGCGATGCTCGTATATATTCTTCCCCTGCTGATTGCAGCCAACGTCGTACTCCTGTTCTACTGGCTTTTCAGAAAACGATGGTATATCTGTGCCATTCCCCTCGTCACCATCCTGTGTTGCATCCCCTACATCGGTTCATTCTACCAGATACGTCTGAGTGCCGATGATAGTGAAGGCATGTCGGGTATGAAGATTGCGAGCTACAATGTGGCACGTTTCGGACAAGAGACATCGGGATTCATGGCACAGGACATCCTGTCGGAGATGAAGAAACACAAAGTAGACGTATGCTGCATCCAGGAGTATTCCGAAATGAGCGGCGACAAGAACAACTCTTCCATCTACAAGGACTATTTTCCCTATATGTCGAAAGGCAAGGACGACATGGTCATCTTCAGCCGTTTCCCCATCAAAGAGCATAAAACCATACCCTTCCAGGACACCAACAACAGTGCCATGTGGGCAGACATAGACTTCAATGGGAAGCTGGTGCGCGTTTTCAATATCCACCTGGAAACGACAGGCTTCAACCGCACCCTTCACCAAGCAGCCAAGATGATGAAGCACGGTCAGCAGGTAGAAGACAGCAAACTGCTGAGCGCCATCTACGGCAACTATACACTGGGTATGGTCATCCGAGCCGGTCAGGCAATCACGATAGCCAACGAATGCAGGATGTCCAATATCCCCTGCATCGTCTGCGGAGACTTCAACGATATTCCCTACTCCTATGTCTACAACACCGTACTGGGTGACATGGTTGACGGATTCAAGGAATGCGGCAGCGGATGGATGAGGACCTACCGAGGCAACAAAGCTGCCCGTATCGACTACATCTTCCATGACAAGGAACTGAAGGGGCTTACATACTATAAAAGTGATCTGACTTACTCAGACCACTTTCCGGTATTCATGAAAATCGAAATCTGATTTTCTGTTATTTCTTGCATTTCATCTTGAATGCCACAGCCGACCAGCCTTCGATATGAAGATTGAAGGGTTCGTCAGCTTTCAGGGATATCCTGCATTTCTTGTCTGACAGCAAGTCTGCTGCCTGAGAAACCTTTTCTTCCATAGACAGATATTCAAAGGCATGGGCTGGGATGGTGACAGGAATGTCACAGGCATTTCCGTCGAAGTTGACAGCCACCAAGAGCAGCTCTTTCTCATGCTGTCTCAGGAAGACATACTGTCGTTCAAGATGTCCGTTCACATACATGAGGTCGAAGAAAGTTCCTTCGCTCACCACTGTTTCTGTCTGTGCGATGTTCATCAACCTGCAAGTTATCTCATACAGTTTCTTCTCGTCGTCAGACAAATGATTCCATGCAGCACGACAAAGCGTGTCTATACTCCAGTAGTCAAAGATGGTGGTACGTCCATCAACACCGCTGAATCCCTCTTTGTCCATTCCCCTCTCGCCATATTCCTCTCCGGCATAGAGCATGAACGGATTGCCACGCATCAGAACAGAAGCAGCCAGGGCAGGAACGCCTCTCAGTCCACATCCGGCAAAGAAATCACTGGCCACACGCTGCTCGTCATGATTCTCCAGGAAATAGAGCATGTGGTCGGCTATATCGTCAACCGCCTGCCAGGCCTGAGTGATGGCACCTACATGCGTCTGCTGACAGGTAACGGCACGCATGGTGTCGTACATGCCCACCTTATCATATAGATAGTCAAATCCGCTGGCAATATAATGACGGTATTCGGCGGGATTATACACCTCTCCGATGAAGACGACAGCGGGATATGCTTCCTTCACTTGCGCTGTTGCCCATGCCCAGAATTCGGCTGGAACCATTTCAGCCATGTCACAACGGAAGCCGTCAATACCCTTGGCAGCCCAGAAGAGAAGGATATGGAGCATCTTGTTCCAGGTATCGGGAATCGGGTCGAAATGCCCTATTCTTCCGGCATAATAATCCACTCCATAGTTCAACTTCACGGTTTCATACCAGTCGTTCTTTCCCGGACGGTTGTCAAAATGGTCGTTGCCGGTTGCCTTGGCAGGAAACTCATCGTAGGCACGAAGGTTACCCTCGGTGACGGGGAAGTCGGGATTAAAATGACATCCGGGACAGTAATAGAAGTTGTTCTGTGGTGAGAAGCCCTGCTGACGGTCATCGTTCTCGCCCAGGTCAACGACCCCTTCGGGTTTGGCAACAGACTGATACTGTCTTGCCACATGGTTGGGAACGAAGTCGATAATCAGCTTGAGTCCCTGCTGATGTGTCCTCTCCACGAGCTGTTCAAACTCGTCCATTCTCTTGTCCACATCCGTGGCAAGGTCGGGGTCGATGTCATAATAGTCGCAGATGGCATAAGGAGAGCCCGCCTTACCCTTCACGACCGCGGGATGCTGCACGGGAATACCATAACGTGAGAAGTCCGTCTGCGTAGCATGACGTATGACACCTGTATACCAGATATGCGACACTCCCATGTCCTTGATATGCTTCAGCGTCTTGGAGTCAAAGTCGTTCAATTTTCCACATCCATTTTCGGCAACCGTACCATTCTCAATACGAGAGGTGTTACGATTGCCGAAGAGACGTGTGAAAACCTGATAGATAATGATTTTGCCCATCTCTTGTCAGTATTTTCAAATAAATAATGTCAATGTAATGAATTCAAAGATAAGTCATTTCGACAGCGCAGAGCCAATCAGGCGACACCGTGAGCGGCTACATTCTTGTCAATACGTCCTATCATACCCTGGAGAGCCTTTCCGGGACCACACTCTGTGAAGTCGTCAGCCCCGTCGGCAATCATATTCTGAACGCAGGCAGTCCAGCGCACGCTGCTGGTAAGCTGTGCAATCAGGTTTTCCTTGATTTCGTCGGGGTTGGTATGTGGTTTGCCGTCAACATTCTGGTACACGGGACACTTAGGCTCAGCGAAGACGGTAGCCTCGATAGCAGCCTGCAGCTCATCCTTGGCAGGTTGCATGAGCGGAGAGTGGAATGCACCACCGACCTTCAAGGGCAGAGCGCGCTTGGCACCGGCAGCCTTGATTTGTTCACAAGCCTCATTGATAGCCTCGATGTTTCCGGAAATAACGAGCTGTCCGGGACAGTTATAGTTGGCTGGAACAACCACATGACCTTCCTTGCTGATGCCGGCACAGATTTCCTCAATCTTCTCATCGGGCAGTCCGACAATAGCAGCCATGGTAGAGGGAGCCATGTCGCAGGCCTTCTGCATGGCCATAGCACGTGCATAGACGAGCTTCAGTCCATCCTCAAAGCTCAGTGCTCCGGCTGCGACCAGTGCCGAGAACTCACCGAGAGAGTGACCGGCCACCATGGCAGGTTTGAAGTCATCACCAAGACAGAGTGCAGTGATAACACTGTGCAGGAATACGGCAGGCTGTGTTACCTTCGTCTGCTTCAGTTCATCGTCTGTTCCGCTGAACATGATATCCGTAATGCGATAACCGAGGATTTCATTTGCTTTTTCAAACAAATCCTTAGCCAGTGAATTGTTTTCGTAGAGTTCTTTACCCATACCTACGAACTGCGCTCCCTGTCCGGGAAATACAAATGCTTTCATTTTTTCTAATTAATGTTTGTAATCTTAAAACTTGTTTCTATGTTGTTGTTTTTTCAGTTTCTCTTGACTTATTTCTTGAGGGGTACATACACGCTGAATGTACTACCCTCTCCTACTACCGACTCTACGCTGACCTTACCTCCGTTTTTCTCGGCAAAGTCCTTGCAGAGCTGCAGACCCAGTCCGCTACCCTCCTCGTTGGCAGTACCGTAGGTTGTCTTGCCGTCGCTGAAGAGTCCGCTCAGGCGGTCGGGACTGATACCCACGCCGTGGTCGCGTATGCTCACCTTGGCAAACTCGTCTTCCTGAGAGACAAGAATATCGATGCTGCTGTTTTCGTTACTGAACTTGATGGCATTGCTCAGGAAGTTTCGGATGACGGTCTTCAGCATATCCTTGTCGGCAGTAACCACCAATCCGTCTCCTGTCTGCAGATTGAGTTTGATTTTCTTGGTCTCTGCAATCATGACGAAGATGTCTACGACACCCGGCACGACATCATCCAGTTCGAAGTCCTGCAACACCACATTCAGCCTGCCCGTCTGGCTCTTGGTCCATTTCAGCAGGTTGTCCAGCAGGTCGTGTGTTTCCTCCGATTCCTTATTGGCTTTGTCAATCAAGTCGTACACCTCCTGCCCGATGGCATCAGGACTGAGCATGTTCACCACGAGGTTCAGTACCATGCGTATGCTTGCCATGGGCGAGCGCAGGTCGTGTGCGATGACCGAATACATTTTGTCACGGTTGCTGATGGTGCGTCTGAGCTCTTCGTTCTGCTGCACGATGATGCGCTTGGCAGCGACCAGCGAAATCTGGTGCATGACTCTCATCACCAATTCTTCCTTGTTGAACGGTTTGGTCAGGAAGTCGTTGGCACCCACTTGGAATCCGTGAACCAAATCGGAAGGATTATTCAATGCAGTCAGGAAAATGATGGGAATATCCGCTGTCTTCGGGTCTTTTTTCAGTTCTACGGCAGTATCAAAGCCGCTCAGGTCAGGCATCATCACGTCCAGAAGAATCAAGTCTGGATGCTGCGTTCTTGAGAGTTCGAGACACGCATTACCCCCATTACAGGTAATAACCTGGAATTTCTCGTTGGTAAGCAATATTTTCAAAAGCAACACATTGCTCACCACGTCATCCACCACTAATATTTTATAGTCACTACGGTTGATAGTTGATTCAAAACTTCCTTCCAACTCCATCATATTGTTCTAATTTTTGACAAGACCCTGCAAAAATACGCTATTTCTTTCAAAATGCCAAATTTTTGCCCGTCAATCTTTCTGTTTCCTTGTTGTATGTAGAATATTTATCCCTTTCTTCCATCAATACCCCAAATCTTCGCCTACCAAAACCACGAAATGTCTGCCTTGCGGTGAGTTTCTGAGGAAATGTACAAAATTACAGATACAATCCTTCGAGTTGCAGTTATGACAGACGCCGTCAACCTTGCATGGTGTCTGGATGTCAAAGCGGGCGGTGTTGATGGGTGCTGCCGTCGAACGTGCCCGTGCCAGTGCTGCATCAACATTCTGTGCCACCTTGTTCAGTCCGATGACGAAAACGACCTTTTTAGGACCGAAGGTGATGGCGGCGACTCTGTTTCCCGTACCGTCGATATTCACGATAACTCCATCTTCGCTCAAAGCATTGGCGCTGGAGAGGTAATAATCGGCATGGAAAGCCTTTCTGTAAATGTCCTGTGCCTCTTCCCTGCTTTCAGCGAGGTCGCGGTCGAACACCTCCAGACCGCCCTTCTTTCTGAGAGCCTCGGGCAGGCCTATGTTCCTGATGGTCATCGACCCGCCCCAGGTGACGCTGCTTCCCTCGGGTATCATATCGGTGATACATTTGACGGCTTCGGCAGCCGTTGGGCAGTAGCAGGCGTCCATCTGGCGTCTTCTCAACTGTTTGATGATATGTTCAGCCAAGAGGCTTTTTCTTATTTCAATCGGGTTGCTCATGATGTTTCAAATTGTTCAGTTTCGATATTGCGTACAAAAATAGTCATTTTCTCTGATATGTACAAATAAAACGGGCATTTTTGTGGCAGTCACCCTTCTGAAAGAACAGAAAAACAAAAAAAAAGTGAAAAATGATACAATCTATTGTTTTTTTTTTGTAACTTTGCAGTGTTTTTGCAAGAATATTTTTTAGATATCTGATTATCAGGAAATTAGAAGATTTGTTAAGATGAGACAATTAAAGATTCAGAAGAGCATTACCAACCGTTCGAGTGAGGCATTGGACAAATATCTCGTTGAAATTGGGCGCGCTCCTCTCATATCCATTGACGAGGAGATAGAGCTGGCTCAAAAGATACGAAAAGGGGGACCGGAAGGAGAGCGTGCCAAAGACAAGCTCGTCACTGCCAATCTCCGTTTTGTCGTTTCCGTTGCCAAGCAATATCAACACCAGGGGCTCACGCTGACAGACTTGATTGACGAGGGTAACATCGGTCTTATCAAGGCCGCACAGAAATTTGACGAGACACGTGGTTTCAAGTTCATCTCCTACGCTGTATGGTGGATAAGACAGAGCATCCTGCAGGCCATAGCCGAGCAGAGCCGCATCGTACGTCTTCCCTTGAACCAAGTAGGTTCGCTGAACAAAATCAACCACGAAATCAATAAGTTTGAGCAAGAGAACCAGCGCCATCCATCCGTGTCGGAGCTGAGTGCCGCCACCAACCTTGACGAGGAGAAGATAGGTCAGAGCCTGATGGCAGACGGCCACCATGTCTCCATCGACGCACCGTTCCAGGATGGCGAAGACAACTGTATGCTGGACGTCATGGCAAGCGGCGAGGACAGCCGTACCGACCGCTATGTAGACCATGAGTCGATGGCACAGGAGCTGAACTCCGTGCTGAGCAAGGTGCTCAAAGACAGAGAAATCACCATCATTCGCGAATGCTTCGGCATCGGTTGCCACGAAAAGGGACTGGAAGAAATAGGCGACCAGCTCGGCCTGACTCGCGAACGAGTTAGACAAATCAGGGAGAAGAGTATTGCCAAGCTTCGCGACAGCGGCAATGCCAAAATCCTGATGAAATACTTAGGATGAGGAAACAGAGGATATACATCCGTTACTACAGCCACATTCAAAGAATCAACATTCATGGGATGAGTGGGAAAAGCTTTCTGTACAGGTTTTTCCTGCTCATTGTGTTTTTTACGGCTTTTTCCCTGTCCCTCTGCGCTCAAGAGTACGACCCTGCTTCCGCTCCGCTGTTTGCCAATGATGCAGAGGAGCATTATCGGGAGGAAAAGAACGAGAGCCGCCTGCTCAACCGCATCTACAACTACTCCAGCAGATACGGCGAGGATGTGGGCGGCAAGGAAGTCAACTTCTACATGAAGTACGACTACCGCACCCTCAGACGCAATTTCACCCTCATCACCATCCCCAACATGTACCCCCTGTCGCACGGCAACCGCAACTATGCCGGCGAGACCTACGGCACCATCCGGTTCAGCGACATCTCCGACTATCAGATGGAGAGCCAGCTGACGGTGGGCACCATCAGCCACTACCGGAAAATCATGCCCGTGCTGCTGGCTTACATCACGCCCAATATCTACGGAACCACCCTGATACACGACTTTATCCTCTCGCCTTTCAACAGAGACAACCACCGCTTCTACCTCTACACCTGGGAGAACGACTCGTCGGGTCTGAAGACCCTGCGCATCACCCCCCGCATCCGCAACACGCAGCTGGTGAAAGGTCATGCGCAGGTAGACAGCCTGACGGGACGCATCGTCAGTGCCAACCTGATTGGCAATTTCGACATGATAGACTTCTATCTGAAGTTCAGCCTGAATCGGTCGAGCCATTCCGTCCTTCCCGAGCGCTGCGAGCTGCTGTCCAATTTCCATTTCATGGGCAACAAGATAGCCTCGAAGACGATAGCCGTCTTTGGATGTCCTTACACCCTGAACGACTCCATCGTCGGCAGCCGCCCTGTCATGGAGCTGATGGACAGCCTGCGTCCCGAACCGCTGACGGCTTTCGAAAAAAGCGTATACCGGCGCAAGGAGCTGGATGAAGCCGAACGGCGGCAGAAGGGGAAGAAAGCGTCGCGCCTGACCCGTCTGAAGGATGTGGCGTGGGACGTTGTCGGCGACCATCTGACGAGCAGTCTGGAAGCCAAGAACAAGAAAGCCTTCATCCAGCTGTCGCCCCTCGTCAGTCCGATGGCGTGGAGCTACAGTCAGCGCAAAGGCATGTCCTACCGCATCAAGCTGGGTTCGCGCTACAACTTCGACAGCCAGCAGAGCATAGGACTGGATGCGACGGTGGGTTACAACTTCAAGACAGACCATATCTATACGCAGGTCCCCCTGCGATTCACCTTCAACGAAAAGCGGAAGGGATGGGTGGAACTGACGTGGATGGACGGCAACCGCATTACCAATTCCGACGTGCTGGAAAAGATAAAAGACGAGCGGGTCGACACCATCGACTTTGACCGGCTCGGACTGGACTATTTCCGCGACCACTCCCTGCAGCTGTCGGGCAACCTCCAGCTCTTCCGGCATCTTCAACTCAACACGGGTGCCATCTTCCACCGCCGTTCAGCCCTGAACGGACATATCCTGAAGGCGTTGGGCAAGCCCCATGTATACTACAGTTTTGCGCCTATCCTCAAGCTCACCTTCGACCCATCACCCCAATGGCCCATCCTGTCGCTCCATTACGAACGGGGTCTGGACAACGTGTTCTATTCGGACACGAAGTATGAAAGGGTGGAGCTGGATGCCTCTTATACCAAAGACATGAGCCGACTGAGAAAGATGAGTTTCCGTCTGGGCGGCGGCTTGTATACCGACCGTTCTTCCGACTTCTTTGTCGACTATACCAACTTCCGCGAGAATTACCTGCCCGACGGATGGGACGACGACTGGACAGGCCGTTTCCAACTGCTGCGCTCTGAATGGTACAATGCCTCACGCTACTATCTCCGCGCCAACTATACCTACGAATCTCCCCTGCTCTTTCTCAGCTGGTTGCCCCGCCTCGGCTACTTTGTGGAGACGGAGCGACTCTATGCCAGTGCGGCGCAGATTGAGGGTATCGAGATTCCCTATCTTGAATTGGGCTATGGTTTTACCAACCGCTGGTTTTCAACGGGAATCTTCAGCAGTTTTGCCAACGGAAAGTTTCTCGAAATAGGTGCAAAATTTACGGTTGAACTCTTCAGAAACTGGTAGTCAGTCTTCTGACCAATCAAGCCACATCTTCAAGCCAAACAAAACCAACGAACGAGAAGAGAAGCAACAACAATACAAAAAACATCGAGCAAGAAAGCCCCAACAATGGCGAGCAACATCCTCAAGTAAAGAAACCCCCAAGCAAGTCATGACCGAAGAAAAGTTACAGGAACACAGGCCTCCCTCGTTGACCGTCTACAAGGCGAGTGCCGGCAGCGGAAAGACCTTTCGCCTTGCCATCGACTATATCAAGTTGCTGATAGCCAATCCCCAAAGCTACCGCAACATCCTTGCCGTCACCTTTACCAACAAGGCGACAGAGGAGATGAAGATGCGCATACTGAGTCAGCTTTACGGCATCTGGAAGCGGCTGCCCGACTCGCAGTCGTATACCCAGACGGTATGCCGCGAACTCCAAGCCGCAGAGGAATGGGTGTCGGCACGCGCAGGCATCGCCCTGCAGCAGCTGCTCCACCATTACAACTATTTCCGTATCGAGACCATCGACTCTTTTTTCCAGAGCGTCCTTCGCAATCTGGCACGCGAGCTGGACTTGCCTCCGAAGATGAACATCGGGCTGAACGACCAGCAGATTATGGAGATGGCTGTGGACAAGCTGATAGAGGAGACGAAGCAGAACGATGAGGTGATGCAGTGGATGATGCGCTTTGTCCAGGAGAACATCCGCGATGACAAGTCATGGAACATCATCGGTCAGGTGAAGGACTTCGGCCGCATCATCTTCCGCGAGTTCTACAAGGTGGAGAGCAAGCGTATCAACACGTGCATCAGCCAGCCCGGCTTTTTCGACAGCTACGTCAGTACCCTTCGTGCCATAGAAGCGGATGCCCAGCGCAGTCTGGACGCTTATGCCGAGCGTTTTTTCACTCTTCTGAATGCCCATGGCATCAGCGTCAATGACTTCGTCTACAAACAGTCGGGTGCCTGCTCGCCTTTCGTCAAGCTCCAAAACGGCAACTACGGCGAGGACATCTTTGGCAAACGCGCCATGGATGGCATGGACGATGCCGACAAATGGCTGGCCGCCAAGGAGCGTACCAACCCTCGCCTCCGACCGTTTGTAGAGGATGTGGCGATACCCCTGCTGCGCGAGCTCTACCGTGAGCGTCCCCAGCTCTACCGCCGTCTGCAGTCGGCACGTCTCACCCTTCGCCACCTCAACCAGCTGCGTCTGCTGGGCAGTATAGAAGCCAAGATGCGACAGCTGAACGACGAAGCCAACCGCTTTCTGCTCAGCGATACGCAAGCCCTGCTGCACGCCTTGATTCAGGGCAATGACACCCCTTTCATCTTCGAAAAGACGGGTGCTTTTCTCGAGCATATCATGATAGACGAGTTTCAGGACACGAGCAGCACGCAATGGAAAAACTTCCAAGTGCTGCTGAGCGAATGCATGAGTCAGTCCGACCCCTACAACCTCATCGTGGGCGACGTGAAGCAGAGTATCTACCGATGGCGTGCCGGCGACTGGACCCTGCTGAACAACATCGAGCAGGCTTTCGGGTCGCAGGCAGGACAAATCCGCGTGGAAGCCCTCGCCTACAACTACCGCTCCTGCCGCCGCATCGTCGACTTCAACAATGCCCTTTTCGAGACGATAGCCCGTCAGGAAAGCGAGGCGCTGGCAGCCGAAGACAACCGCGAAGCCGACCAGCTGCTGAAGGCCTACAGCGACGTGCGTCAACACCTGCCCGAGGGAAGGCGTGACGAAGGTTACGTGGAGGTGACGCTGCTGCCCAAGGACGAGGATGCCGACGACATCATGCTGAGCCAGACCGCCGACACCATCGCCAGCCTGCTTGCCCTGGGTGTGGAGCAACATCAGATAGCCATACTGGTGAGAACCAACAAACACATTCCCCTCATAGCCCGTTATCTGATGGAGCACGACAACAGGCTGGAGGTCATCTCCGACGAGGCGTTCCGGCTGGATGCCTCTCTCGCCGTCAACATCCTCGTCAAAGCGATGCACTGCATCTCTCATCCTGAAGACGAGGTGGTAAGAGCCGACCTGACCAAAGCCTACCAGCACTGCATACTCAGCAATCAGACTCCGCTGGAAGCCATGCGCTGCAACGGGGGAAAGAGTATGCTGCCCGAAGCCTTCGAACGGGAGATGCCGAGTCTGCGCGAGATGTCCCTGCCCGACATGGCAGAAAGGATATACCAGCTGTTCGGTCTTGACCGGCTGTCCGACGAGGGAGCCTACGTCTGCACCTTCCACGACTGTCTGTCGCAGTTTCTCGAAGGCAGGATGTGCGGCATCGACGACTTTCTGGACGAGTGGGAGAAGACCTACTGCTCAAAAACCATCATGAGCGACAATCAGCACGGCCTGCGCATCATCTCCATCCACAAGAGCAAGGGACTGGAGTTCGACAATGTCATCATTCCCTACTGCAACTGGTCGCTGGAGCCTGTCCGTCTGGGCAACATCCTGTGGTGCCGTCCGCAGGAAGAACCTTACAATGCCCTGCCCTTGGTTCCCGTCAGCCCGAACGCCAAGAGCATGCAGGGCACCATCTACGAGGAAGACTACCGTACGGAGCATCTGCAAAACATGGTGGACAATCTGAACCTGCTCTACGTGGCGTTCACCCGTGCCTGCCACCGCCTGTACGTCATCGGAACGAGGGGAAGCGCAGGCAGCCGCTCCGAATCTGTCGAACTGGCATTGCCCGAACTGAAACACCTGCTTCGGGGCTCGTGCCTCATGGGTGACGATACGGAGAACGACCCCATCGTCTTCAGCTACGGCACGACGGCGATAACGGCTGCCGCGGAAAAACAGGAGACGCTCAGCAAGAATGTCTTCAGCCAGCCCGCAGAAGCGACAGACGTTCCCATCTGCTGTTTCAGCAACCATACGGAATACAGGCAGAGCAACCGCTCGCGACAGTTTCTGAAGGAAGCCGAAGAGGAGTTTCCATTGGATGCTGAATTGACGGAGGATGCGGAATATGCGGAG
>CAMAHD010000058.1 GCA_945834405.1 uncultured Prevotella sp.
CCTTCAATCTTCCCGAGATGGTCAAGATGTTCAGTGACATGATGAACCAGTGGGGTGGCAGTCTTGGCGGCGGAAGCTGGGGCGGCGGAAGCTGGGGAAACAGCAGCTGGGGTAGTGGTTTCGGAGGATTCGGCACGATGAGCGAAACCTATGTCAATGCCATCAAGGATTATGATGTATGGAGCCACATCGGTACATTCCCCCATCCCATAACGATTGTTCATGGTTCAGCAGACATCATTGTCCCTGTCAGCTATTCCGAGAAAGCCGTTTCCATCTATCAGCAAGCCAATCCTAACGTGCAGTTGCATGTCATAGAGGGAGCCAATCATGGTTTCAATGCAGCCAACCTGGGCAGCATGGGCAGTTTGATGGGAGCAACGGCAGATTATGACGACCAGGTGATGCCTGTTGTTTATCAATTCCTCCACCGTTGATACCCCCACGTTAAAAATATTGTTAATCATACGTGCGATATACCGAATTTGGGAAAAAAAACTTACCTTTGCATACTGAATCATCGACATGTTAAGATACTAATAATTTATCAATACAGAGATTTATGTTTTTAAAAAGAATTGAGAGAAAGGCATACCTGCTCGTAGCCGGTATGCTGTGTTGTGTCCTTGGCTGGGCACAGACTGCTCCCCAAGCTGCGCTCAAGACATATATCATGAGCGATGGTGCCACTTTCCGTGCCATGTCAGACAATGGCGAGTGGGCTGTGGCTTTTGGAGCCAATGAGGCCAATTCATTGGACGCATACCCCAAACTGGTCCATCTGACCGACCAGAGTGTCATTGCCCTGGATGAAGGCTTGAATCTTCCTACCAGCTCGGCTGCCGACGTGACCGATGATGGTAAAATAGTTGTAGGTTCATTAAACAGCCAGCCTGCCATCTGGAATGCTGATACCAAGAAATGGTCCAATCTGCCCGTAGCCAAAGGGTGTGATACCGGTAAGCTGAATGCCGTTACGCCCGATGGACATTATGCCGTTGGTATCTGTGGCAAGAGCTCCATGCTGTTTTATGAAGAGCCAGCCATGTGGGATTTGACCACCAATACTTTGATTGAATTGCCCAATCTGCCCACTGCCGACCTGTCGGGATTCTATCAGAGTATGATGCGTTTCACCTCCATGTCTGCTGATGCCCGTTATATCCTGGGCTGTGTCAGCTACAGTTATCCTCAGGATGTGCTTTATTTCGTCTATGACCGCCAGAACAGCAGCGTAGACCCTATCATCTTCGACTATGATGCCGCCACGAAGAAGTACACCTCCAAGGATAGCCGTGTGCTCAATCTGGATGGAATCAACATCAGTAACAATGGTCAGTGGCTCGCAGGTATACTCTATACCACTGACGACCAGCGCAGTCCCTTCCGCTATAATCTGGAGACCAAGGAGCTAGACCTCTATCTGGACAGCGATGATATGGACAAGGGCTGTGTGACGGTCGATAACAGCGGTACCGTATATTGCGCTACTCCAGCCCTTTATCCAACCCGTTCGCTCTATGTCCGGCATGGCAAGTACTGGTATGGCATGGATGAGATTCTGAGTCAGCGTTTCGGTGTAGATTATTATAAGATGACAGGCTTCGATGCCACGGGTCTTACCATCGGCATTGCTGACGACTGCAGCTCTATCGTTGCCACTGCTTATATCTCTCAGGACAACTATCATGTCTTTTTGTCTGAGACCTTTGCCGAGGCTTGCGAACATGTCAACCTGTTGAAAGACTATACGATTAGTCCTCTGAATGGAGCCTCCCTCTCCAAGCTGTCCAATCTTCAGCTCACTTTCACCCGCAAGGTAGATGTTTTAGGAAACACTTCCGATGTCGTCTTGAAGGATGAAGCCGGCAATGTAGTCCGTTCTGCGCTCAAGTTTGCCGTCAATGCCAACAATCCCCGTATCGTGAACATCGGTTTCCGTACTACTACTCTGGAAGCAGGAAAGAACTATACCGTCTTCATACCAGCCGGCACAATCAGCCTGGAGGGAGACGATTCACGTACCAATTCCGATATCCAGCTGAACTATAACGGATATGGCAACAGTACGCTCCAGCTGCTATCTGTCCTTCCTGCAGAAGGCAGCACGATGGGGTCCATCGATATGACCACCACTCCCGTGGTCTTCAGCTTTGATACACAGGTAGCTGTTGTCGATGGTGCCAAGGCTCTGGTTTACCGCAATGACGAGACTCTGCCCATTGCAGAGCTGTCACTTGTGGCAGGCAATACCCCCTCAACCTATCATCAGGTAATGGCTTATCCCCTTTCCACCCTTATCCTTTACAAGGGTTCAAGCTATCGCGTAGTCCTGCCAGCCGGTTCGGTAAGCGAGTTGAGCGGAAACGTGGTGAACGAAGAGTGTTCGGTAAGCTATGAAGGCGTTTACGAACGTATCATTACCAGTGACAATACACATATTTTTATAGAGGACTTTAATCACATGATAGCCAGCATGATGGTCTTCGACAATGACCACAACGAACCTGTTTCTGCCATGAAGGATATGGGCTTTGTCTCCAGCATAGGTTGGATTCATGCTGCTGATGATGACTATACCAATACCTGTGCCGTATCACACTCCATGTATACACCGGCTGGTAAGTCTGACGACTGGATGGTTACTCCGCAGCTCTTCATCCCTGATGACAGATGCGAGCTGACCTTCAAGGCACAGAGTCTCCTGTCCACAAAGAATGATACCCTGAAGGTTATCGTCTATGCTACAGATGATGTATATAACGAAATGACATCCCAGGCTGTTGACATCTTCCGCAGTCAGGGAGAAGTGTTGATGAACGAACGTCTTTCTCCCGGTCAAAACGAAAACAAGCTGGCTGGAGACTGGCAGGAATACAGATTCGACCTTGCCAAGTATGCCGGCAAGAAAATATATATCGCTTTTGTCAATGAGAATGAGGATCAGAGTGCCATCTTTGTTGCCAATGTAGGTGTAACTCATGAGGCCAATGTCGAACTGACTTTGTCGGATGTGGAACCTGTCCAGATTGATGCCACCTCTCAGATTATCAAGGGTCAGATAACGATTGTTGATGATATGCAGACCTTTACCGATTTCCGTCTGCAACTCTTGGATGCCGACATGCAGGTATTGGATGAGCTGAACGTTGACGGACTGCAGTTGAAGAAGGGTGATACCTATCCTTTTGCCTTCAACAAGGAGTTGCCTCTTGCGAAGGGCAAGTACAATGTATTCTATGTCAGCCTGTCTCTCAATGAGGGAGCCGTAGTCTTAAACATGGGTACATATATCAAGAACCTTGCGTTCAAGACCAACAAGCGTGTCGTGTTGGAGGAAGCGACGGGTCAGGACTGTGTCAATTGTCCCTTAGGTCATATCATGATAGAAAAGTTGGAGGAACTCTATGGTGAAAACTTCATTCCCCTCTGTTATCACTCCTATACAGGAGACCCCTATGTCAGTGGAATGGAAGACTATGCGACGAATTTCTTGCAGTTGACAAATGTTCCGACAGCTATTATCAACCGTTTACCCATGCCATTCTCATCTATCATCAGTGATATGGAGAATGGACAGCGCAAATTTTACAATACTTCCAAGGATAATCCTCTCTGGTTGGATGTTGTAGCTGATGAAATGTCGTATGCTGCTGATGCCGATTTGAACATTTCGGCAAGCTATGACCAGTCGACAGACCTGCTGACCATCCCTTATGATTTCCGTTCAGCCTTGGATATGGACAATGCCAGCATCGGTCTTTTCTGTGTCATCACTGAAGATGGACTTGTAGGTTATCAGCGCAATGCTTTCAGCAATGAAAACGACGAACTGTTGGGTGAATGGAAGCTTGGCGGCACTTATGGCAAAAGCGTTGTTTATCCCTATACCTTTAATAACGTCAGCCGTGCCCTTTATCCTGCCAACAACTACTACGGAAAGTCAGGACTGCTGCCTGCCAACATCGTGAACAGTGAGAACTATATCGGCAACATGTCCTTCACGATGGCAGACAATGCTTCGTATGTAGCTGCTGAGAATATCGGCAACTGCAAGGTAACGTTGATGGCGCTGAATATGGCTACCGGAGAGCTGTTGAATGCTGCTCGTGCCAAGGTGGAGATAACCACCGGTATTGACGGTGTACAGGGTGACGGCTCAGCCGTACGTATTGACCTGACAGAAGGAGGTCTTTCCATCCATGCTGCCAATGAGACCCGTGTCAGCGTATATGCGCTCGACGGTACAGAGCTGCTTGTTGCCGCTGTCAATGGCGTTGCCACACTGCCTGTCAACTATCATGGTGTAGTGATTGTCAAGGCCGTGAACAACGGTAAGAGTGTGGAGAAGAAAGTGGTATTGAAATAAACATTATTAAATAATAAAATCAATGGAAAAAAAGATGTTACAAATCAAGGGTAGCCAAATGGTACGTAGCCTTGTAGTCCTTGCTGTGCTCCTTCTCTCTTGGGTAGGGGGCAAGGCTTGGGCAGAGGGCAGCGGTACGCAGGCAGACCCTTACGTGTTGACCGACGGAGGCACCCTGTCGATGCCTTCTGCTGGTTTTGTGTATGCTAAGTTCGTGGTACCTGCAGATGTGACTACCGATGATGTCAGCCTCGTACTCGACGGACTCAAGTCCATGCTCTTACAGGTGTATGCCGATGACAGCTATAGCAATGACATTGCCCAAGACAGCTGGTTTTCAGGCAGCAACCCTTATACATTGACCATTCCCATTGCCAAGGGAACCGCAGCCGGAACGACCTACTATTTCAAGGAGTTCTCCATGACCTCTGCGACCGTCAGTGTCAAGTATGGTGCCGGAGCTGCCAACGACAAGGCTCCTGTAGAGTTGGAGAGTGTGACTCCTCAGAATGCAAGCCAGCTTTCTGCTTCCTATAGCCTGATATCCTTCACCTTTACCCGTGAAGTGAAGTTCAAGGGTGCCCGCATGACCATCGGTGATGATGTTACTTCACTGGTAGCCAACGGTCAGGGACGTTATGTTTCCATCGAACCCAAGGAAATTTTGCTGGAGAAATATCATCAGGGCATCTTGAAAGAGGGCGATGCCATCACCATCACCCTGCTGGGTGTGGAAGCTCTTGATGGCACCAATGTGCTGGGCGATGTGTCTGTTGTCTATGTGGCAGCTCCCAGTCCTGTGATGCTTGCCTCTTCTGTGAATACTCCCGGCAATGGTCTTGACACCTTCCTGTCATGGATGCCGGAGGATTACAGCAATGGTCTTGTTCAGCTTGTCTTCGATGGTGATCTGGATACCAGTAAGCCCTTGTTTGCCCGTTTGAGTTTCGGCAGTGTCGAAACCGAAGGCGACTATTATACAGAAGAATTGCCCGTCCAGTTCCTGGCATCCAATATCTTGGCGGTAGATATCCGCGGCAAGTTGCGTACTCCCCAGACCATGAATATCGCCAGCGGCACCAATTATGGTGTGATGGATCTTACGTTCAGTGGCATTAAGGATGCCCATGGCAACTATGTCTTCTCCAACACTCCCGGTGCCCTTGGTTCTTTCGGTTTCAGCTATACCTATCGTCTGTCAGCTTATGACCTTGTTCGTGAGTTTACTCCTGCTTCTGGTTCATCCATCGATGGTGTCAAGAGCATTGAGCTGTGGGTTAATGAGAATGGTGACGGACAGTTCAGCTACACTTCTGCCCAGTTTGCCTATACTTATGAGGGCAAACCCCGTGTGGCTATCCTTTCAGCCAGTGATATCCGTGCCGAGGTAGACCCCGAGGAATCCTCTGCCCGTATCTTCACCATCGCTGTTCCTGAGTTCAGCCGTGATGCTGACACCGAGGTTGTCTTCAGTTTCATCGGTCTGTCTACTCCTGACGGTGCCGACCACAGCGCAGAACTGACGGCTACCTACAAGACCGCCGGCTATACAGCCCCCGTCAGTGGCGTGCTCAGTGCCCTCATGACTTCAGCCGATGGCTCACAGGTTATCGACCTGCTTGCAGCTGATGGCGTAGAGAAGATGTTGGGTGACGGAACGCTCGACATCGCTACGGCCATGGACAGTGAGATAGGTGTAATGCAGTATCAGATTGTCAATGTCACTACCGGAGAGATTATCAAGTCAATGGCAGACAAGAACGAGAAGACCGATGATGGCCACTGGTCATTCTGGATTCCTATCGACTATAAGCTGTTTGTCGACAATATCTACCAGATTCAGCTGAAGGGCTGGTCGGATGACAACGCCAAGAACTATGGCAGCGACCCCATCTTCGTTTCAGACATTACCATCAAGGGTGCTACCCAGCCTTACAAGTATAGCAATGTAGAACTTGTAGAACCCGCAGAATTGCTCTTCGACCGTGGCGAGGCTAACTTTACCCTGACGAGTGCAGAGGACAATCAAATCAGCTTTACCTTCAGCGGAGCTGTCGAGATAGCTGAGGCGTTTGTTGCTTTGGGTATGGGTGCCACTGAGCCTGTACAGGTAGAGATGAGCATGGATGAAAAGACTGCCACACTGACGATTCCTTCTTATGTGATTAGCTCTTATTCTCAGTTCATTGTCAGCCTTTTGGCAAAGGACAAGGCAGGTATGGTAGTGAAGGGTAACAATGGTGAGGAAGATGCTTCCTACATCAGTGTTTATGTGGATGCCAAGTTCAACCTTCCAGAGGTGACCCTGCTCGACCCCGCCAACAATTCAGAGGTAGAGAAGATTTCAACCCTCAAGTTCGGTTATGATAAGGGCATCGCTCCTTCCTATACCGGTGAACCTATCACTATCATGAACATGATGCGTGAGGTAGTGGCTACATCTACTGATGTCCAGGTCATCTATCAGAACGATACGGATGAATATGGCTATGAGGTTGTTGTCAGCTTCGATAAGGAAGTGACCGACAACGGCTCTTATGTGGTACGTCTACCCGAGGGCTTCTTCAACCTCGACCTGCAGGTACAGGGCTTCAGTATGAAGAGTAATACAGAGCAGTATTTCAACCTCAGTGTTGCTAACGGTCAGGTTACCGATGACTTGGGTGAGGTAGAGATTACTCCTTCAGCCGGTCAAGTGACTGAGATTCCAAGTCTGCTCATCCTTACCTTCAAGGATCAGACAGAAGTAGGAGCACAAGGCAACTGCACCCTTACAGACGAGAAGGGCAATAGTTATCGTGCTGAACTGGCTCTTTATTGGGAAGGTAAATATAACCAGCTGCAGGTAGAGTTGGCTGATGGTGCCATCACTGCTGACGGTATCTATACCCTCACGATACTTGAGAATGCTGTGACATACGGTCTTTACGGTTCAAAGACCAACTCGCAGCCCATCTCCTTCGTGTATACCATCGGCAAGGCTACGGGTGTTTCTAACATCTTTGCTGCTGAGGGCAACAAGGTGAATGTCTATACCATCAATGGAACCCAGCTGTTCAACCAGGCAGATGCCAGCGCTCTTCGTGCGCTCTCTCCCGGTCTGTACATCATCAACGGCAAGAAGGTCATCATCCGTCGCTAAGACGGGATGACCTCCTTGTGAGGGAAAAACCAATCATACAAGAAGTCCGTGCAGCCTGGCTGCACGGACTTCTTGTATCTCTGTTTATCTTCTTTTATCTTCTCTTATCTGATAAACAGCAGTTCCCTGTATTTGGGCAGAGTCCAGAGACCATCTTCGACAATCATCTCCAGATTGTCAATCTCTTTGCGTATAGCCTCCATCTTGGGTTCAACCTGGTCGTGGTAGGCGAGGGCTCTGGTGTGAATGTCCTCGATGCGGTTAGCCACTCGTCTTGACTCCGTCAGTTCCTCTACCAGTCGCTCAATATGTTCTGTGCGCTCTGCAATCTCCTCTATCAGTTTCATGTTGCGTGCGCTCAGTCTCTCCGCCTTGTCGGCAGGGAAAACAGCCTTCATGCTCTGTACGTTGCGTATCAGCTGACTTTGGTAGTGTGTTGAGACGGGGATGATGTGGTTCATAGACAGGTCGCCAGCCACGCGGGCTTCTATCTGCACCTTCTTCACATACGTCTCCCATTTCACTTCGTTGCGTGCCTCCAGTTCCTTGCGGCTCATCACCTTGGTGTTTTCGAACATCCGTATGCTTTTTTCGTCCAGATACCGCTCAAATACCACAGGGCAACTACGCTCAGTGTCCAGTCCTCTGCGCTTTGCCTCCTTCACCCATTCGTCGCTGTAGCCGTTGCCGTCAAAGCGGATAGGTTTGGAGTACCTGATGTCTTCTCTGAGCACGTCAATGATAGCACTTATTTTATCCTCACCTCCATCTATCAGCTGGTCAACACGGCTCTTGAAGTCGGTCAAGGCTTCAGCCATGGCAGCATTCAGTGCAATCATCGCAGAGGCGCAGTTAGCTTCAGAACCGATGGCACGGAATTCAAATCTGTTACCTGTGAAGGCGAAGGGAGACGTGCGGTTACGGTCTGTGTTGTCAATAATCAGCTGTGGAATCTGCGGTATATCCAGTTCCATGCCCTGTTTGGCTTTCAGGTTGAACAGCTCGTCTTTATCCGACAGTTCGATATGGTCGAGCAATTCGCTCAGCTGTTTGCCAAGGAAGGAGGAGATGATGGCAGGAGGAGCCTCATGTCCCCCCAGTCGGTGGGCATTGGTGGCACTCATGATGCTGGCTTTCAGCAGTCCGTTGTGGGTATATACTGCTTTCAGAGTCTCTACGATGAATACCACGAAACGGAGGTTTTCCTCAGGTGTCTTACCCGGCGCATGAAGCAGTACGCCTGTGTCAGTCTGCAGACTCCAGTTGTTGTGTTTTCCCGAACCATTGATGCCGTCAAAAGGTTTCTCATGAAGCAGCACCCTGAATCCATGTTTGCGTGCCACTTTCTTCATCAGCGACATGAGCAGCATGTTGTGGTCTACCGCGAGGTTACACTCCTCGTAGATAGGAGCCAGTTCAAACTGGTTGGGAGCAACCTCGTTATGTCGTGTCTTGCAGGGAATGGCAAGTTCCAGTGCCTGTATCTCCAGGTCCTTCATGAAGGCCTGTACACGGTCGGGTATGGTACCGAAGTAGTGGTCGTCCATCTGTTGGTTCTTGGCACTCTCGTGTCCCATGAGAGTCCTGCCAGTCAGCATCAGGTCAGGGCGGGCAGAATAGAGTCCCTCGTCAACGAGGAAATACTCCTGCTCCCATCCCAAGTTACACTTCACTTTCTGCACTTCCGGGTAGAACAGTTGACACACGTCTGTTGCCGCCTTGTCTACTGCGTGCAGAGCCTTGAGCAGAGGAGCCTTGTAGTCCAGGGCCTCTCCGGTATAGGAGATGAAGATAGTCGGGATGCAAAGCGTGTCGTCGATGATGAAAACGGGAGAGGTAGGGTCCCAGGCGGAATAGCCTCTTGCCTCAAAGGTATTTCGGATGCCTCCGTTAGGGAACGAGCTGGCGTCGGGTTCCTGTTGTACCAGCAGTTTGCCGCTGAATTTCTCCATCATTCCTCCCTTGCCGTCGTGTTCAACGAAGGCATCGTGTTTCTCGGCAGTACCCTCTGTCAGCGGTTGGAACCAGTGGGTATAGTGGGTTACGCCCATCTCGATAGCCCACTGTTTCATACCTGCTGCCACGGCATCAGCCATGGAGCGGTCCAGTCGGGTGCCGTTGTCAATCACGTCTATCAGTTTCTCATAGACATCAGCAGGCAGGTACTTGTACATCTTCTGTCGGGTAAAGACATATTTGCCGAAGTATTCCGACGGTCTTTCCTTAGGTGTCTCCACCTCGATAGCCTTTTTCTTGAAGGCTTCTTCCACAACTTGGAATCTTAAGTTCTCAGACATGTTGTTTCCTGTTTTCTTGTTATGTTTGTTTGAAGTTTGCGTAGGTTGTCATCAGTCGATGAATCGTTTGGTTATGTCGGCATATTCGTCGATGCGCCGGTCTCTGAGGAAGGGCCACCATCGTCTTACCCTCTCGCTGCGTTCCAAGTCTATGTCGGCTACCACAGCTTCCTCCTCGTCTCGTGAGGCTTGGTAAAGCAGTTCGCCCTGTGGTCCTGCGATGAAGGAGCTTCCCCAGAACTGTATGCCGTTGGTTTGTTGGGAGGGGTCGGGTTCGTAGCCCACTCTGTTGACGGCAATGACGGGAATGCCGTTGGCTACGGCGTGACCTCTCTGTACCGTCATCCATGCGTTTCTTTGTCTTTCCTGTTCCTCCTTGGTGTCACTGCTTTCATAGCCTATGGCAGTGGGGTATATCAGGATGTCAGCTCCTTGCAGAGCCATCAGTCGGGCTGCTTCGGGGTACCATTGGTCCCAGCATACCAGCACTCCCAGTCGTCCCACGCTGCTGTTGATAGGATGGAATCCCAAGTCTCCGGGCGTGAAATAGAATTTCTCATAATAGGCGGGGTCGTCAGGAATATGCATCTTGCGGTATTTGCCTGCGATGCTGCCATCTTTCTCGATGACTACAGCCGTATTGTGATAAAGCCCCGGAGCTCTTTTTTCAAAGAGAGATGCCACTATCACCACTCCGTATTGTCTGGCTATTTCTCCGAACATGTGGGTGGTAGGTCCCGGGATGGTCTCTGCCAGGTCAAAGTTGTCAACGTTTTCTGTCTGGCAGAAATACAGCGTATTGTGCAATTCTTGCAGGATTACCAGTTGTGCGCCCCTTTGTGCCAGGTCGGCAATCCCTTCTGCCAGATGGATGATGTTTCTTCTGCTGTCAGCCGTGTTGTGTAGCTGCAGAAATCCTATTCTCAGTTCTTTCATGTGTGTGGTTGAAGTGTTTTGTTTATCTGTCGTTCACTGCGGGAAACTGCATGGTGCAGCAGTGCAGTGAGCCGTGTTGGCGTATGATGCTTCGGCAGTCGATGCCTATAATCTCATGCTGTGGGAAAGCCTCGCCGATTCTTCTGAGAGCCTCTTGGTCGGCATCAGGCTGGTTGTAGGTAGGACAGAGTACAGCACCGTTGATAATCAGGAAATTGGCATAGGTAGCCGGCAGTTGTTTCCCGTCTTCATCATAGATAGGTTGGGGCAGGGGCAGCCTGAGCAGTCCTCCCGGCACGGCCCTTGCTACGGTATCAATATGCCCGTCGGTATCATCTCCTGGCAGTTCATCGTCATCCAGCCAGACGATGGTATGAGCGTGAAGCCTTTTCTTCAGTTCTTTCTCAATATCGTCTTGGGTCATGGGCTGGTTGCGGTGCGGAGCGGTGAGGCAGCATGTGGTGGTATAGATAGTACCTTGACCGTCGCTTTCAATGGAACCACCTTCCAGTACAAAGTCCAGCTGACAGCTGTAGATACCGTCAACCATCTGTTTCAGCAGCCGTGCGTCTTTGCTCTCCGCTGTTCCGTTTTGAATAGCCTCAAAGATATGTTTGTTGATGGCGTTATCCTTGTCAGCTGCAAATTTCTCTCCCCATCCGTTGAAGCGGAAGTCCAGCAGTTGTCTTTGTCCTTGGCTGTTTACCAAGGTGATGAACCCATGGTCTCTTGCCCAGGTGTCGTTGGTAGGGCAGGCGAGGGTAGTGATGTTGTTCCACTGTTCAGGGGTGGCGTGCGGCTTGATGGCATCGAGCGCCTCTTGGGGGTCGGGAGCTACTATCAGCAGCGGTTCCCTTTTGCTGATTTCCAGCGCCATTTGCACGTAAGTCTCAGTAATCTCGTCCAGCATGTAAGCCCAGTCCGTATCGGGGTGCGGCCATGTCAATTGTACACCGCTTTGGGGTTCCCATTCAGCGGGCAGTCTCCATGTATTCATATGATTCACTATTGCTTATAATATGATTGAGAATGCAAACTTACTATTTTTTTTCTGAATGATGAAACAATTTGCTTATTTTTTACGACAGCATAGGTGAGAACGTGCCGTTTTGTTAATGAATTATAAAATAAAACCCTGTTTGAAGGGAATCTGAAAACATTATACTACCTTTGCACCGCAAATCAGCAGGGAGAGGTGCTCGAGTGGTTGAAGAGGCACGCCTGGAAAGCGTGTAACCGGCAAAACCGGTTCGCAGGTTCGAATCCTGTTCTCTCCGCAAAAACCTGAAACCAAATCGGTTACAAAATGCTCACCTAGCAGGTGAGCATTTTCTTTTTGCTCCGCTTTGCCTTGTTTTTATCTGTTTTGAACCGAAAACTTCGCAAATATCTTGCAAATAACCTGCATGTGAAGGTCTACAGCAATTTTTTGTCCAGGATGTAAATCTTTACTCGGCGGGCAGTGAGAAGCTGCAAGCGTCCGTCAGCAGCAAATTGTTCCAATTCTTTTCTGGCTGTATAATCGGTGCACCCCGTCAGCAACTTGTAGGATGTAGCATTGGTTGTTGCATACCCTTTGCGTTGGAGGTTCTGTAACATATGGTCATAGAGCATCACCCAGCGGTCGTCTGTCGTTTTTTCTCGTTTCAAGGCATCACCGGGCTGAATCTGAATATTTGCACGGTCAAGTGCATTTCTCAGTTCTTTACAGGCATTAAACCTCACGCCCGCGATATGGACATCCTTGGTATGCACGTTTTGAAATTCAGTGACATTGTTTTTCTTCATGCCGAGTCGGATGGAGAAGGTGCCCAGTCCGTCTATGGCTACGGTTTTCCCATCTGCCAGTTTCGCGCTGATAATCTCCGCGATTTCACCCAGTACGGCAGGAGCTATGCTGCCAAACCTTTTTTTCAGAGCAGCTTCCATATCGGCGTTTGTGAATGATTCCGATTCTACCTGTTGGGGATAAACCGTATCAGTTAGCTGTGTTTTCAGAAGTTTGTACTTGATCATGATTTCTTCTTGTTGGATTAAGGTGATGCAAAGATATATCTTTTTTTCCTAATCAAAAACCATGTGTCTGTTTTTAACAGAACAAATGTCAGCCCTCAAACGAATCTCCGATAGCCCCCACACGAATATTTGACTGCGCTCAAAGAATGCTTTGACAGCCCTTGCAACATGCAACCATGTCGACATCTCCTTACAGTGAGGCTAAAAACAACCGTCATTGATGTACACTGCATCGTACGTCGATGGCAATAGGCAATCTATATAGCTCATCACTTCAGAAGAATCATTAGACAACATTAATGCGATGAGAACTCAGGCTCGTCGTTCTTGACTTTTATTATATTTAATTCAACTTTCGCTGGGAAGTTAAAGAAGTTAAGGAAGTTAAAGGAGATAAATGACGTATGTTCAAGTCTGTCTTTTACTATTGGCTTTTAACTTCCTAAGGGACTAAAGGGAGCGATAAATTCTCATGACTTCTCTTAACTCCTTAAGTTGAGCACAAGCGAAAGTTGAATAAAGTAAAATAGAAATGAGGGTGTTTCATTCTTATGAAGCACCCTTTTCGATAAACAATCAAAATCCAACATTCTTGTTAATTAATGCTCCAAAAGAAAGGGGCGCATCCATACATTCTCCCCACAGGTTTATCGGTTGCGCCAAAAGACCATTTACGATAAAAAACGTATTAACAGTTGGGGATGCGACCTTGGAGCATTAGTTTGGAAGTCCACAGTTTCCACCTGTTCCCACAACTACCGCAAGGGTCGCTGATCGTGAAGGAAAATGCTTTAGTGTAAGAACAGATAAGTCTGGTCATGCTACAATATCACTGTCCTGAACCAATCGCGGAGCACGCCCATGTATCGGTCCTGACTGTCGGCGCAGAGGATAATCACCTGTCGTCCGTCGGGAAGTGTGGGACCGAGACACATTCCCTCGTAATTGGCAAGACCTGAGTCAGAAGGTCCTAACACGGTTCTCCATCCCGTGATGAATGTCTTGCCAGGATGCCCCGGGGCGATGCGGAATATCTTGTTCACCACCCAACTGCCTATCTTCATGCCTGCCACCTTGAACTCACGCTCGAGCACAAGCAACGTGCCGTCGCCAAGGCTCAACAGCTCCGCCACACCAAAGGCATGACCATCCTCATTCGTTGGTGAATCGTCAAGTGGCATATCAAGAATATAAGTATATTGTTTCTTCAGATTCAGATTGGGAGTATATTCCATCAGCCTCAACATCAATCCGTTGTCTCCCTTCAGCGGTCCCTCGTTGATGGTGAACACGCTCATTCGCCGTTTGTCGTAGGTCAAGCTCTCTATCGTACGGTTGGAATATCCATAGTCCCTGAAGTCTGTCACCACGGTAGAGCCATTTTTAGTGCCGTCGAGGATATTATACCTGACGATTTCAGATGTCTCCTCCTTACCTATATATATATTATGGTTTTCCTTGTCGTATGCTATTGCCTCCTCGTCGAGATTCGTAGCTTCGAGTTGACGGAATCCGCGGTTCTTCACCGAGATGATATTTCCCTTGTCGTCGATGTCGATATTGAACATGAAATATCCCCCTTGTTTGTTCTTGTCCGACACGAGGGCATATCTGTTGCCACCAAGTCGCACTATTCCGCTGTAGTTTCCTGCAGGCACATCCTTTGCGTCGAAGGGCAAGCCAAGTACAGCCTCCCTTCCACCAATATCAGAGTCGTGCGAGGTTGTTGTCACGTCGGGCACGCACGACAGATAGAATACCAATAAGGCGACAACCGTCAAGATAGCGCAATACAAAATGACAGTCAATTTTCTTCTCATAATAATCGTTATACTGAATATGGCAGCAAAGTTAGTAATTATGTCGTAGCGCAGCAAACAATTTCCGTTAATATAACTTGAACAACAGCAAATAATCTTTCTGCCGTTTCCACCTGTTCCGCAACTTCCGCAAGGTTGGTGGTGATGGAATGATGAATGCGGTTTCTCATCCGTAAGTGTATTTATTTACATGATTACGGATATACTGCCGTAACGTAACTATTCAGCGCAGGATAATTGAGAAGACACAAACCGATTGACGACAAATCATTTATGAGCCTACTTCAACCTGCATTATTCATACTCGTTCCTACAGCAAGGCATGACTGGCAGCGCCTCAGCGTGGTGCTCGCTTTTCCTCTTTGAAAGTGGGATTTACTACATTCTGCATCGTCATCGTTGTGCTCACGCTGCTGCGCTGACATTTAGACCTTTCGTGACGGAACAGTATGAATAACCCAGGTTAAATAGAGGTGTATTTGAAATACTGTCAGACCTATACGGCCATACTGTGTGATAGATAGCAAAAGGGGTTCAGTTGAAGATAGGAATCGCCTATCCACTGGTGGAGCTACATCCGTGTGGCTATTCCATGAACATGGCTAACCTGTCCATTTGCAGTTTTTGCATGGCTCATGAACATCCGTGAGCGAATTCTTTAATGCGATGGTTGGTTACGGCGGTTGCTTGACGTCATCCTTATCAGTCAGTTTGACAGCTGCGCTTTGTGATGTTCAAGACCTCGCCATGTTGTATAGAAAGCTTCGCGCCCAGTCGTTGCCAATTAGGTCATCATGTTCTTAATGCTGGTTGTCTTGATGCTTGCTCATTGGATAAATAGTGGGTCTGGTATTACAAATGGGGATTGGTCGGTTGGTGTTGGAGAGGGGGATGCTCGACAGCAAAACTGTCGAGAACGGTGGCAGGGGGATGGGAGGAGGGGAGATGGGGGCTATTGAGGGGGATTGGGAGCTATTGAGGGGGATGGGAGGAGGGGAGATGGGAGCTATTGAGGGGTGTTGGGGGCTGTTGAGGGGTTGAGAGTTGCTCTGCCATGGTGTTGAGCTCGAGGCATTGGGCGCGGGTGATGGTTCTCTTTTCCATGTGGAAGGGCCAGGGGCTGACTTGGAGGAGAATGCCGGCGGCACATGCATTGAAGCTCTCGCCGGATGGTTTGTATAACTGGGGGAAGCCGTTTTCGCGCAGGAGGATAATGCGGTAGCCGCGGTTCATGGCCTCGCGGAGCACAACCCTCTCCTTTGGTGCAATGGCAGCGCTCACAAGTACCCCGCCCCGTTCGCCGCAAGCCAGCCATTCTTCACGATGGCGGGCATACTCTTCGTCAGTATAGCTGCGATGTACGATGACAGCCATTTTGTCGGGGATGTCTAACAGGAAGCGGTTGCCTATGATTTGGCAGTTTCGTCCTGCAACCTCCATATTGTGGAGCACTGTGAAGAACAGAGGATTGTTGTGCTTTATAAAAAGTCGACGGGGATTGTCATCCAGGTATGCCTTCCAGTTGTCAAGTTGATTGTCGTGAATAAGAATCTTGTCGTTGT
>CAMAHD010000059.1 GCA_945834405.1 uncultured Prevotella sp.
AAACAAAGAATCCGAAACAAAGAATCCGAAATAAACAAAAAGCTGACTAAACCATGTGCCCAGATATCAATAGAATGAAACAGAATGTTGAATGCGCTCCGTTGCGCGTTCTTTCAGAAGATGAAAAGTTTATGTACCGCTGTCTGCAGTTGGCAGTCCGTGGCAGACAGAATGCGAAACCCAATCCGATGGTGGGCGCTGTCATTGTAGCTGATGGACGTATCATCGGCGAAGGCTATCATGTTCGCTGTGGCGAAGGACATGCAGAAGTAAATGCCTTCGCTTCCGTTCGTCCGGAGGATGAGCACCTGTTGACACAGTCTACCATTTATGTCAGTCTGGAACCCTGTTCCCATTACGGAAAGACGCCTCCCTGTGCTGATTTGATTGTCCGCAAAGGTGTTCGCCGTGTAGTCGTGGGATGTATAGATTGTTTTGCAGAAGTGCAGGGAAGGGGCATCGAACGTTTGCGTCGTGCGGGAATAGAGGTGACGGTAGGGGTACTGGAAGAAGCCTGTAAGGAACTCAATAAGTGTTTCTTCACCTATCATCGCGAACATCGTCCTTATGTGATACTCAAATGGGCACAGACAGCTGATGGTTATCTGGACGACCATGGTCATGCCCTTTCCATCTCAACCCCCTTCACTCGTATGCTGGTTCATCAGCTCCGTTCGCAGGTTGATGCCATCGTAGTTGGCAGGGTGACCGACGAGCGTGAACATCCCCGGTTGGATGTCCGCTATTGGAGCGGCAACAGCCCCCTGCGTATGGTTGTTGACCATCGGCATCCCTTGCGTATGGACAGCCTGTATGCCCAGCATGTTCAGTCGTTGTTGGTAGAAGGTGGTGCCAGGACGCTCCAGTCTTTTATGGATGATGGAATATGGGATGAAATACGTGTTGAGACAGCACCCTTTACTATCGGTGGAGGAACGCCAGCCCCTTCCATCCCCTTGGGTGCCGTGGTGTCTCATGTGGATGATGTGGATGGTAATCGCATCATTTCCTACCGAAATCGGCAGGAACCTCACCCCATTTCTGAGTCTCCCATTTAACGATGGGATTTTGGTAGTTGTGTGTGGCAAGCCATTTTTCTGCCCTTGCGATGATTTGGTAGAGCCCTTCTGTCTGAGGGTTTCTTTCCAAGGTCGTCTTGCATTTCTTTTTTCTCACCCACAGGATGGCGTTGTATGAGTCAGAGTAGATGGTGGTCTGCGGTCTGCCTTGTTGTTGCAGCAATGCCAGGGCATGAACGATGGCAAGAAACTCCCCGATATTATTCGTTCCGTGAAGCGGACCATAATGGAAGATGCGTTGTCCCGTGGCAAGGTCAATGCCTTGATATTCCATTGGTCCGGGGTTGCCACTGCAGGCAGCGTCCACAGCAAGCGCATCTGCCCTTACCTCTGGTGGTAAGGGCAGTACGGTATCATGTCGCCAGTCTGGCGGATTCTGTATCATATGTACAAACAGTCGTAAAGAATCACGTGTACAAACAGTCGTAAGATTACATTCTCTCAGGAACCTCGATGCCGAGCAGTGCCATGCCGTTCTTGATGGTCTTGGCTACATTGCGAGCCAGCATCAGTCTCACAGCCTTCTTGTCTTCATTCTCTTCTTTCAGAATGCTGAAGTCATGATAGAACTGGTTGAACTCCTTGGTCAGTTCATAACAGTAGTTGGCGATGCCGCTGGGACTGTAGTCTTTGCCGGCTTGTGCCACTACGGCGGCATATTCGCTCATCTTCTGAATGAGGTCTATTTCCTTTTGGTTGAGCAGGTCTTCAGAGGAGGTATTGCTGATGGTCGCAGTGGTCTCGCCTGCCTTTCTCAGGATGCTGCGGATGCGGGCGTGAGTATACTGGATGAAGGGACCTGTATTGCCATTGAAGTCGATAGACTCCTCGGGGTTGAAAAGCATGTTCTTGCGGGCATCCACCTTGAGGATAAAGTATTTCAAGGCACCCATGCCGACGATACGTGCTATCTCACTGCGTTCCTCCTCGCTCATGTCGTCAAACTTGCCCAGTTCTTCACTTGTCTTACGCGCATCGCTTACCATTTCTGCCACCAGGTCGTCAGCGTCTACTACCGTACCTTCGCGGCTTTTCATCTTTCCATTGGGCAGTTCCACCATGCCATATGAGAAGTGTACCAGTTCCTTGCCCCATCTGAAACCCAGTCGGTCAAGCAGGATGGAGAGCACCTGGAAATGATAGTTCTGCTCGTTGCCTACCACATAAATCATCTTGTCGATGGGGTAGTCCTTGAAGCGCATCTCTGCCGTACCGATGTCCTGAGTCATATATACCGATGTGCCGTCAGAGCGCAACAGCAGTTTCTGGTCCAGTCCTTCGTCGGTGAGGTCAGCCCAGACGCTGTTGTCGTCTTTGCGGAAGAAAAGTCCTTTCTCCAGTCCTTCTTCCACCTTGGCTTTACCTTTGAGATAGGTGTCGCTCTCGTAGTATATTTTGTCGAAGCCAACGCCAAGAGCCTTGTAGGTCTCATCGAAACCGGCATAAACCCAGTCGTTCATCTTCTTCCATAATCCGCGCACTTCGGAATCGTTCTGCTCCCATTTGACCAGCATTTCATGTGCCTCTTTGATGAGTGGGGCTTCTTCTTTAGCCTTTTTCTCTGCATCTTCCTCACCCATGCCTTCTGCCATATATTGAGCAGTAAGCTGCTTCACTTCTTCTCTGTAATGCTTGTCAAATGCTACGTAGTAGTCGCCAATCAGGTGGTCACCCTTCTTGCCGCTGCTTTCAGGCGTTTCTCCGTTGCCCCATTTCAGCCACGCCAGCATGGATTTGCAGATGTGAATACCCCTGTCATTGACGATGTTGGTTTTCACAACCTGATTGCCGTTGGCTTCCATGATTTTGGCAAGGCTCCATCCCAACAGGTTGTTGCGTACATGTCCCAGATGCAATGGCTTGTTGGTATTGGGTGATGAATATTCAATCATTACCAGTGGACTGTCCTTGCTTGCCTGTTTCTCGCCATAATGGGCATCTGCGTCCATCTCTGTCAGCAGGTTGAGCCATGCTTTTTGGGCGATAACCAGATTGAGGAATCCCTTGACGACGTTGTATGCAGCCACTGCCTCACAGTGTTCCACCAGGTATTGTCCCAGCATGTCTGCCACTTCCTCTGGTTTCTTCTTTGCCATTTTGACAAAAGGAAAGACTACGAGTGTAAGACTGCCTTCAAATTCGCGTTTCGTTTTCTGCAGTTGTACCATCTTTTCGGGTACTTCCTGTCCGAACAGAACTTGTACTCCTTCCAAAACGGTAGTGATAATCTGATTTTCGATATTCATTGTCGTTATTTCTTTTCTTGATGATTAATGGAAGGTGGGTTCTGAAAAATGCCCACCGTAGTTATGAATGTTTTTGGGGAATCACTCTCGATGCTTACATGTAACCCAACCATCTCAGGATGTCATTCAGGTTGGCTACCAGCATCAGCAGGAAAAGGATGGCAAAGCCTACATATTCAGCCTTTATCATGAAGTTCTCTGATGGTTTCCTGCGAGTGACGATTTCGTACAAGAGGAACAACACATGTCCTCCGTCAAGAGCAGGTATAGGCAGGATGTTCATGAAAGCCAGAATGATACTGAGGAAAGCCGTCATCTTCCAGAAGATGTACCAGTCCCAGACGGGTGGGAAGAGTCCGCCTATCGAACCGAAGCCACCCAGTGACTTGGCTCCGTCAGCAGAGAATACATACTTCATGTCGTCTACATATCCTTTCAGAACGCCTACTCCATATTTGGCTCCGGCAGGGAAACTCTCAAAGAAACCATAGTTGATGGTGACGGGCTTATACATAGAAGCCGCATTCTTGGGATAGAAGCCGAGTGTCAACTCTTTGCTCAGCACTACTTGGATGGTATCGGCAGTCTTGCCGTCGGTATAAACCAGTGATGCCTTTCTTACCTTCATGCTGTCTTGGGTGGTCTTTGCCACAGCCAGCAAGTCGCTCAGTTTGGCTATCTCGTACCGCAGACTGTTATACGAGTCAATAGCTTTCCCATTCAGTGCCAGGATGCGGTAGTCCTTCTTCAGTCCTGCCTTGTCAGCCGGTGAGCCGGCAATGACGCTGTCGAGAGTGGCTGGAATGAACGGAGCCACAAAGGCGGGCTCGTTCTTGATCATGTTCAGCATGTTCAGATCTCCGGGTAATGCCAGAGCAAGAGGCTTGCCTTCGCGGATGATGTCCACCTTCTTAGCTACACTCAGGTCGCGGAAGAGGTCCATGCCAAACTCCTTGAATGGTCTTTTCTCCGTACCAACCAGGATGTCACCATCCTTGAAACCCAAGGCCTTGGCCTCGCTGTTGAATTTCATGCCATAGCTCATGTCTTTGACGGGGATGTAGGTATCACCCCATGCGAACAGAATCATGGCATAGATAAACAGGGCAAGCAGGAAGTTGACGAGTACACCTCCAATCATGACTAACAGGCGTTGCCATGCAGGTTTGGTTCTGAACTCCCAGGGTTGTGCCGGCTTTTTCATCTGTTCCTTGTCGAACGACTCGTCAATCATGCCGGAAATCTTACAGTAACCACCCAAGGGCAACCATCCTATACCGTATGTTGTGTCGCTCTTTTTCGGTTTGAACTCAAACAGATGGAAATAGGGGTCAAAGAATAGGTAGAATTTCTCTACACGTATGCCAAAAAGTTTGGCAAAGAAGAAATGGCCGCCTTCATGCAGCAGAATCAAGATAGATAGGGCGAGCACGAATTGCAGCGCACGTATCAGGAAAATCTCCATGTAATGATATTGTTTTTATTGGTTCATGAATTCAGTGGCTATACGTCTTGCCTCTTTGTCAGTGGCTATATAGACGTTGTAGTCTGGTTGCGGGTCAAAGGATACCCGCTCCATTGTCTTTTCGATGATGTCGCTCATCTGCAGGAATCCGCAGCGGTCTTCCAGAAAACCTCTGTTGACAACCTCGTTGGCTGCATTGACGATACAGGGCATGTTGCCTCCTCGTTTGATAGACTCGAAGGCGAGTGCGAGACAGCGGAACTTGTTGAGGTCTGGCTCGAAGAACTCCAGGGGCTGACTGAAGAGGTCCAGTCTCTCTGATGACAGACTCAGTCGCTTGGGGTAGGAGAAGGCGTATTGGATGGGCAGTCGCATGTCGGGAACGCCGAGCTGTGCCTTGACAGCACCGTCAGCAAACTGGACGGCACTGTGTACAATACTCTGTGGGTGTACCAGTACCTGTATCTGTTCAGCTTCCACGCCAAAGAGCCATTTAGCCTCAATCACTTCAAAACCCTTGTTCATCATGGTTGCGCTGTCGATGGTAATCTTGGCGCCCATGTTCCATGTGGGATGTTTCAGAGCATCGTTCTTGGTCACGTCTGCCAGTTGTTCCATGCTCATCTTTCTGAAAGGTCCGCCACTGGCGGTGAGCAGTATCTTTTCGATGGGATTCTGTTCTTCGCCTGCCAGACATTGGAAGATGGCTGAATGTTCGCTGTCTACGGGCAAGATAGGGGTATGGTATCGGGCAGCGAGGTCGCGTATCAGTTCTCCTGCTACCACCAGGGTTTCTTTGTTGGCAAGGCAGATGGTCTTTCTGGCTTTGATGGCATGGATGGTTGGGGATAGTCCCGCAAAACCAACCATAGCAGTGAGTACCATGTCGATAGGTCCAGCCTCGACGATTTCCTCCAGTGCCTTAGCTCCGGCGTACACTTTGATGTCCTGCTCGTCGGAGAGCAACTGACACAGTCGTTCGTAGTGCTGCTCGTTGGCGATGACCACAGCGGCGGGCTTGAAGCGGCGGGCTTGTTCTGCCAGCAGTTCCACCTGATTGTTGGCAGTAAGACAATACACTTCGTATAGTTCGGCATGTTCCTCTATCACCTGCAGTGCCTGGGTGCCTATGGAACCTGTAGAGCCGAGTATAGCTATCTGGCGTTTTTTCTTTTCAACTTTCATGGTTGTTCCGTTTCGTCATCAATAAGTCCGAGTGGCAGGCGCATGTTCACCTGTTGCCGTTCGGTGTCTATATCTGTAATCAGTTCGGGAGAGGCGGGAATGAGTATGCCGTTGTCCAACTCAAACAGGATGTTGATGGTTGAGTCGTCGATGGCGGCGATGCGTCCAGCCACCCTTTCAGTCTCTATATTATATAAGGTGTACCCTATCAGCTGTGCCCACGAGATGGCTTCGTCATCCTCTGGCGACAGTTCCCGTGGAAAGAACACCTCGCAGCCTGTCAGTTCGGCAGCCCTTTCCTGGCTGTCGATGTCACAGAATTTCACCAGTGCTGTTCCGTTGTTCTTGAATCGGTATTCTTCCATGAAGAAGGGCACTAATATCTGGTCGACCGAGAGAATCAGGTATTCAGCTTCTGTCCGGTCGAAGATGTCATCATTGAAGTGGAAGCATATTTCGCCTTTCACTCCATGCGGTTTGCCGAGTCGTCCGATGGGGAATACGTCGTTGCTTTCAATCATAGTGTCTCGTTGGTAGGGTTGTTCTCTCTCTTGATGTGTGCGCCGAGAGCTATCAGACGGTTTTCGATGTCTTCATAGCCGCGGTCTATCTGCTCGATGTTGGCGATGCGGCTGATGCCGTTGGCACTCAGTGCCGCTATCAGCAGGGCAATACCTGCTCGAATGTCCGGACTTGCCATGCGTCCGCCGCGTAGTCTTATCTGGTGGTCATGCCCCACGACGACCGCCCTGTGTGGGTCGCAGAGTATGATTTGTGCGCCCATGTCTATCAGCTTGTCTACGAAGAACAGACGGCTTTCAAACATTTTCTGATGGAAAAGTACGGAGCCTTTTGCCTGTGTCGCTACAACGATGAGCACTGACAGCAGGTCGGGTGTCAGTCCCGGCCAGGGCGCGTCAGCCAGTGTCATGATGGTTCCGTCGATAAAGGAGTCTATTACGTAGTGTTCCTGATGGGGTATGATCAGGTCGTCTCCTTCCACGTCTATCTGCACGCCTAATCGTCGGAAAGCCTCTGGTATGATGCCCAGGTTTCTTACCGAGACATCTTTGATGCGGATGCCGTTGCCCACCATGGCAGCCATTCCGATGAACGACCCTACCTCAATCATGTCAGGCAGGATGCGATGTGTTGTCCCGTGCAGATTGTCAACACCGACGATACTGATCAGGTTGCTTCCTATGCCGCTGATGTTGGCACCCATGCTGTTGAGCATGTGGCACAGTTGCTGTATGTACGGTTCGCAGGCAGCGTTGTAGATGGTCGTCTGTCCTTTGGCGAGGACGGCAGCCATGATGATATTGGCAGTACCGGTCACCGAAGCCTCGTCGAGCAGCATGTAGCATCCTTTCAGCTGTTCGGCACTGATTTCATACACGTTCCTGTCGGTGATGTGGTTGAATTGTGCTCCCAGCATATTGAATCCCAAGAAGTGGGTGTCCAGCCTTCTTCTGCCTATCTTGTCGCCGCCGGGTTTGGTGATGACCGCCTTGCCGAAGCGGGCGAGGAGCGGACCAATCATCATCACGGATCCTCTGAGTGAGGCGCATTTCTTCACGAAGTCATCACTCTCCAGATAGTCCAGGTTCAGATTTCTGGCTTGGAAGTGACAGGTGTTGTCAGTGTCGCGTTCCACCTCTACCCCCATATCCGTGAGCAGCTGAATAAGATTGTTCACGTCCAGGATGTTGGGGATATTCTTGATGGTCACCCTGTCGGGGGTGAGCAGAGCGGCACATATCACCTCCAGCGCCTCGTTCTTGGCGCCTTGGGGAGTGATGGTGCCGGAGAGTGGATGCCCTCCTTCGATGATGAATGCAGCCATAAGTTCGGTATTATTTCTTTCTGCGTTTCTTGTTGTTGTTCTCTTGTGCGACGTTGTTCTGCGTCTTTCTGGAGAATTTGAATTTGTTGAGATCCAGTTCGACAGAGCCTTCAGTCATTCTGTAGATGTCATTGGCAACCCTTTCGTCGTCCATCGACCCATGGCCCCAGGTGGCGAGATTATGTTTCATCTGGTTAGCCGCCCTTCTGGTCAGGTCGTTGCGTTGTTGTCCGTCGGGCATCTGTTGGATGCTGTTCAGCAGTTTGCAGACCAATCTGCCGTAATGTCTGCTGTTCAGTCTGCCTTCGGCGTTGGGTAGGGGCAGTGGTTCGGGCTTCTGCTTGATGTTCTCTGCTGCAGAGAGGTCGTAGGGCCATTCGATGTCGAGTTTCTTGTCGCTCATCAGATAGAGATGATCCCATAACATCCGTTTAAAGCTGGTGTTGTCTGAAGTCTGGGTCACCTTGGTTGCCATGATTTTGATGATGCGTTCAGCGCAGGCCTGTCTGAGCATCTTGTCTTCGAGACCTACTGCATAGTCAACCATCTTCTGCACTTCCCGTCCGTATTCGGGCAGTAAGAGTGGGGCGCGTTGGGTGTTGTAGTCTAATCCTTTGATGTTCATATATAATCGTTATAGGAATCGCTTGATTCTTATTGGCTGGACTCACTGCGGGGGTCTTTGGCAGTGATGTTCAGCAGGTCTTTGGGTTTCTTGGCTACAAAGTCCTTCAGGTAGAAGGGCACATAGTATGCCACGTCCTCAGTCTGTCCCATAGCCAGCTTCTTGTCTGCGAGCGGAAACATCCATCGTGCCAGAGGTTCCACGTCCTCCACGAAGTGAGCATTGGGGTGGGCGATAGTGTCCATGCATTTGGCAGCACCGTTGCCGAAGAAGTAGACGGGATGCTTGTCCAGCAGTTCTCGATAGGTCTCGGCGGTTACGATGTCGGCGGCAGTCTCTCTGACGGTGTTCAGTGCCCTGTCATAGACTGCTGCATAAACCTCCATGCGACGGGCATCAATCATGGGGCAGAGCAGAGCGTCGTCTTCTATTTCGTCATGATGTAACAGGACAGGAACGCACAGCAGTTGCAAGGTAGGGATGCTGATCAGTTTGGCTCCTCTTCCGTAACAGATGCCTTTGGCGAGTGATACGCCGATTCTCAGTCCCGTATATGATCCGGGTCCACCGCTCACAGCTACAGCCTCCAAAGGCATGTCCCGGTTGTCGATATATGCCATTGCTTCATCGGCAAAGGCCCCCAGCCGTTCTGCATGGTTGGGTCCGCTGTGGTCTTCCCGTTTGAAGATACACAGCCCGCCTTCGCTCACGGCTACTGAGCAGACGTTGGTGCTTGTTTCAATATGTAGGATACATGACATGATTGTCGTCCTTAACTTGTTTTCTTGTGTTTATTCACTGAGTGCATCTACAATCTGACGGATGTCTGCAAAGATGTCTTGCAGTTCGCCGTAACCCTTGACGTGGTGGTGCAGCCCTTCCTGCTGATACCATTCGATGAGTGGTGCTGTCTGATTGTGATAAACCCCCAGGCGCTTTTTGATGGTTTCTTCGTTGTCGTCAGAGCGTCCGCTTAGCTGTCCGCGCTTGATGAGTCTGTCCATCAGGATGTCCTCGGGCACGTCCAGTTCGATCATGGCAGCCACGCGGTGTCCTCTTTCTGCCAGCATGCTCTTCAGGGCTTCAGCCTGTGGGATGGTGCGTGGGAAACCGTCGAAGATAACACCCTTGTGTTCTTTACCAAAGCTGTCGTAAACGCCAGCCAGGATGTTGATCATCAGGTCGTCGGGTATCAGTTGTCCCTTGTCGATGAAGGATTGGGCAGTCTTTCCGAGTTCCGTTTCCTTCTTGATTTCTGCGCGGAGCACGTCCCCCGTAGAGATATGTTCCAGTCCGTAATGTTCTATCATCAGTTCACTCTGAGTGCCCTTGCCTGAACCAGGGGCACCGAAGATTACAATATTTTTCATGTTTTCTTTACCTCGAATGTGTTTTATTGATTTAGTTTTGTTGGTGCTTGATAAGTATTGTCTCCATCCTTGCAGTAGAGTTTTATTCCTCTTCTACCAGCGTATAGATGTCCTTCAGCTGTCTTCCCTGCTGGTCATAGTCCAGTCCGTAGCCCAGGATGAAATCATTGGGAATGCTGAATGCCACGTATTCGATGTCGAGAGGAGTCTGCAGCCTTTCGGGTTTCTGCAGGAGGGTGCAGATATGTACTGATTCGGGATTGCGTGTCCCTATCGACTCGATCATGCGTCGGATGGTAAGACCGCTTTCTACGATGTCCTCTATGATGATGACGGTGCGTCCCGTCAGGTCTTCGTTGATGCCAATCACTTCCTTGATTTTGCCTGTAGACGTTGTGCCTTGGTAAGAAGCCAATTTGACAAACGAAATCTCGCAGGGGATGGTTATCTCCCTCATCAGGTCGGCAGCGAAGATGAACGAGCCGTTGAGCACAGCCAACAGCAGCGGATTTTTGCCTGCCATGTCGCGGTTTATTTCCGCTGCAACAGCTTTCACACGCTCCTTGATTTCCGCTTCCGGTATAGATATTTCGAAGGTTTTATCTTTGATTTTTATTCTGCTCATGGCGTATCTTGTTTAAACAACACGGCAAAATTACTAAAAATCTGCCAAACCACAGCTATATATAAACATTTTTATCTCTTTTTATTTTGTATTCTCTATAACTATTACTATTTTTGCGGTATGAAAATATTTACGAGCAGTCAAATTAAAGAACTGGACCAGTATACCATCGTCCATGAACCTATCGAGTCCATCAACCTGATGGAACGTGCCGCCAAGGCTGTTACCAGACACATTACCGCGCGCTGGACCACCGCTATGCCTGTTGTGGTTTTTGCCGGTCCGGGCAACAATGGCGGTGACGCGCTTGCCGTAGCGCGTATGCTTGCCGAGATAGGCTATCATGTCAGTGCTTATCTGTTTAACATCTCCAAGAATCTTTCTCCCGACTGTGCTGTCAATAAGACTCGTCTGCAGCAATGCAAGAAGATGTCCGATTTCTTTGAAGTTACGCAGGAGTTTGACCCTCCCGTGCTTTCTTCACAGACCGTGGTGATTGACGGTCTTTTCGGTTCGGGTCTGAACAAACCGCTCTCTGGAGGGTTCGCTGCGCTCGTCAAGTATATCAATGCCTCTCATGCTTCTGTCGTCAGTATCGACGTGCCGTCAGGACTGATGACGGAGGACAATACCTATAACGTGCGTGCCAATATCATCCGTGCCACGCTCACGCTGACATTCCAACAGCCCAAACTATCTTTCCTCTTTGCCGAAAACCAGCCCTTCATCGGTGAGTTGCAGGTACTGGACATCCGGCTCAGCGAGGAGGGTATAGCCTCTATCGACACCTGCTATCAGGTGTTAGAGCGTGCCCAGGTACAGGCGCGTCTGCTGCCTCGTCCTGCCTTTGCCCACAAAGGAGATATGGGGCATGCTTTGCTGGTGGCTGGCAGCCGAGGAATGGCTGGGGCTGCCATCCTTGCCACGCGAGCCTGCTTGCGTTCAGGTGTGGGTAAGGTGACGGTCCATACTCCTGGCGCGAACATGCTGCCCTTGCAGCTTGCTGTGCCTGAGGCGGTCGTGCAGTGTGATGCCGATGAGAGAATGGTCTGCGAGGCGGTAGATACCGATGACTATCAGGCGCTGGCCATAGGTCCGGGACTGGGCATTCACGAGCAGACGGCTGTGGCGATGGTGGCACAGCTGCGGCGTACGCAGTGTCCGGTAGTGGCAGATGCCGATGCCCTGAATATCCTTGCCAATCACCGTGCGTGGTTGCAGCAGTTGCCCAAGGGCATCATCCTCACACCCCATCCCAAAGAATTCGATCGTCTGTCGGGAAACAGTACCGACAGCTATGACCGACTGACCAAAGCTCGTGAGCTGGCTCGTAAGCTGCAGGCGTATATCATTCTGAAAGGACATGTATCTGCGCTCTGTCTGCCTGATGGTGATGTGTGGTTCAATTCTTCCGGCAATGCCGGTATGGCTACTGCAGGAAGCGGCGATGTGCTTACCGGTATACTCCTGGCTTTGCTCGCCCGTGGCTATAGCCGTCAGGATGCCTGCATGGTCGGCATGTATCTGCACGGACTGGCAGGAGACAAGGCTGCCGCTGTTCTTGGCGAGGAGAGTCTGATAGCTTCAGACATCATAGCCCATCTGCCAGAGGCTTTCGAAGCATTGAAAGTATCTGACGGACAAGAATCCCGATAACCCAACAAAACCAATGATATGAAATACTTACTCAGCGCTTTTGCCCTCACAGCTACTTGTGCGTGGGGACAAACCCCTATCAGCAGGTATGAACCTGGCCTTACAGCAGAAGGTGCTGTCTATTATCTTCCGATGACACAGTTGCGCGTTGCCGTTCTGGTGGAAAAGACAAGCTATACGCCCGGCGACCTTTGTGACTATGCCCAGAAATACATGAAACTGGATAAGGTGTCACCGCGCCCTTATACTGCCTATCGTGCCGTTTCCATGAACTTATGGGCAGAAGGTGTTGCCGATACATCCAAGTGCTATTCCGTCAGATATAACGGCAAGGGTGCTGCCAGCAATCTCTCTCTCTCTGATGATGGCGTGCTCCAGGCTGTCAATGCCCAGCCTCTTCCTGTCCGTGAACATCCTGCCTTTGTGGCGGCTCCACGCAAGAAGATAGCCAATCCGCGTACATTCCTCAGTCAAGAGATTATCGAGTCGGGTAGCAAAGCCAAGATGGCTGAGCTGGTGGCACAGGAGATTTATGCCATCCGTGACAGTCGTTCGCAGTTGACACGAGGCGAGGCAGACTTCATGCCAAAGGATGGTGAACAGCTGCGTATCATGTTGGAGCGTTTGCAGGAGCAGGAAGAAGCATTGCTCAGTATGTTTGCAGGAGTTACCGAGCGTGATACCGTGGAGCATGTCTTCACATACTGTCCCAAACGAGGCGTAGAGAAAGAGGTCCTTTTCCGTCTCTCTTCCCATCTCGGCTTGGTAGATAAGGATGACCTGAGTGGCAAACCTTATTATATCAAGATAGAGGACTTCCACCATGTGCCAGAACCTGTCGTTGACCCTAAGGCGAAGAAGAAACCCGTGCTTGATGGTATCTTCGTGAATGTTCCGGGCAAGGTGAAGGCATCTTTGCTCAAAGATACTCAAGTGATGGGCAGCTTGGAGTTTTCTGCCGGTCAGTATGGTCATGCGGAGCTGTTGAGCGGCGACCTGTTCAACAAGAAGTTCACCACCCATTTGATCCTCAATCCTATTACCGGTGCCATTCATAAATTAGATGCCGAACAACCCCAGAAGTAGTGAACTTCTACGTCTCCTATATTCTTCTTCGAGAACTCAAAACATCTCAATCATCTGAGCTAAAACGTACCAAGTTTTCTATCATACTAAAAAAAGACTCCTCGAAACCGCGAGGAGTCTTTTTTATGCAGAATGTCTCAGAGCTTGATTACTTCAGAATGACCTTCTTGCCATTCATGATGTACATACCCTTGCTCAGACCGTTGAGGTTCTGGCCTGCCTTGCGAACCTTCACACCGTTGACAGTGTAAACATCGCCTTCGAGGCTATTCTTCAGGATAGCGTCATTGATGGCAGTAGGAGTCTTCTTCTCTACCACTTCAAGAGGAACAAATGCGTATGTTACAACAGCTTCGCCACCTTCTTCAGCTTCTTCTGTTTCATAGATGATGGTGTAACCAACAACATAGTCAATCTCACCGTAGTTGAAGCCAGGCTCATCCTCAGAGTAGTTCAGCAACCAGTAGCTGTCATACAGCATCATGCGGTTCTCGCCCTGTGCGATAAAGGTGTTCCAGTTCTCATCTATGATGAGTTCTGCGCCTTCAACCTTTACATACTCAAACTCGTGGTTCACGGTAGAAAGTTCGGTAACGGTCTGAGCAGTAGGTTCAACAACGCCCTCTGTCAGGGTGATGTTCTTAGCATTGGTATTCTCGTTAGGCATGATCACCTTCATACCATATTCGTCAGTATAGTTGCAAACGAGTGTACCATTGATGATGGTGTTGCCACCAGTGATGCCCAATACATCGGTAGCCAGTTCACCGTCCAGCTGAACAGCGCCCGTAGCATCCTCGATGAATACGGTAGGATACATATTCCAGATACTAGGCATGTAGACAGTCACCTTCGCATCGGTGAGGGTCAACTCGGCATTGCTGCCGTTCAACATAGCCTTCAGAGCACCGATGTTGGCAGCCTTAGGAGTAGGAGCAACGGTAGCTTCTATAGTTCCGTAAGGCATGAAGTAGAGAGTGCCCTTGAAGCTGTTTACGTTGACGAATCCAGTCAGTTTGGAAATGTTCTCATAGTCGCGAATTCTGTTGCTGACGGGGTCAGTGAGCAGACCGAAGTTGCTGTCGATAACCAGCATTTCGGTATCGCCGCTTACGAGATAAACGTCAGTGCCGTACTCGCCAGCAACCTTCTTGACGGTGAGGTCGCTCAGGCTTACGTACTTGAATGCCATGGCTGTGGTGTTACAGTCGGCCAATGTAGCATCAGTAGGCTCGATCTCAACCTCAGTAGCGGTGAAGTCGGAGTTGGCAGTATTGTCGTTGGCAACGAGAACGCGGATGCCCTTCAAGTTGCCTACAGAAGCATAGAGAGTACCTTCCAGCAGGTGACCAACCTTGATATTGTCCAGCTTGGTAATGCCGTAGTCTACTCTGGCAGCGTCGGTAGCGTCTTCCAAGAAGGCATAGCTCAGGTTGTTAGCTTTGTCTTCGAGAGTCACCTTGGTGCCGGTGAGTTGGATCTTCACTTCAGAGTTGAGAGGCAGTCTCTTGGCGCTGAGCAAGTCGTTCATTTCGGGAACGTAGGTCTCTGTGTTGTCAGTCTCGTCAGAAGTGGTAACGGTGATAGAGTTAATCTGAGTGTTAGCAGCAACAGCCAGGTAAACATTGGTGTTGTCACCCTTCCAGTCAGCTGTAAGGGCAGCCACGCCGTTGAAGGTGTTTCTGTCGCTCCACTTGCTGGTGTTCATGCTGACAGCCTTGATGGTCTTGCCCTTAGGAGCAACAACCTTTACATAGCCGCCATAAACGCGGAGCTGAGGACCGTTGGCAGTAGAAGTGATGGCAGAAGTGGTGCGTGCGAAGCTTGGAGTAACGGTGATGTCGTTCTCACCTGCCTGATACTGTACTTCCTCGGTGATGTCAGCAGCCTCCAGTTCAGAGGTGTTGAAGTTCAGCGTGCTGGTTGTTTCTGTAGGAACATAGTCGCCGTAGCTGACGTTCTTGAAAGAAACCCACTTCAGGTTGCCGCTGGAAATGTCTACCTTGATGGTCAGCTTACCATTCTCGTCAGACTTACCGCTGGCAGTGAATTCGCCAACATAGAGCTCGCTTCCTTTAACACTGTTCTCATTATAGAGACAACGGGTCAAGTCGGTAGGATTGCCATTGCCAACAGTCAGTGTGATGCCATTTGCGTCAACATCGCCATTCAGGTCAACTTTCTGATAGCGAGACCAGATGCTAACAGAATACATCTTGTTAGGTTCAACATCTACGGTAGCAGTAGCGGTGCAAGCTGCAATGCCTGAACCATTGAATGCCTCGATGAAGGGAACGAGGAAGTTGGTTCCGTCAGTTATGCCTTCAACCGACCAGGTGTTCACGTAGAACGGACCATCCCAGTTGCCGCTGGTGAAATCCCATGCGCTTGCCATGAAGATGGGAGCAGCGGCGTTGGCGCCACCACGCCATCCGGTCACTGATGTACCCAGTGCATTGGCCGCATTGGTGGCTTCACCTGTTGTCAGAGAACCTGCCGTATAGTTGGCATCATAATCTTTCACAAGGGCTTCAAATGTTGCTTTAGCCTCTTTCGTAACAACGTTGTTCTTCTCGAGGATGCTCTTGGCTTCGCTGATAGCTGTATTGGCAGCAGCGTATGCTTCCACAGATGCCTTAGCATCAGGAATGATTTTCGACAGCGTGTTGTAGTTGGCGATAGATTGATTGGCTTCGAAAGCAGCCTTAGCAGACGATAAGTCTTCTGCTATGGACTGTTGCATCTTGCCTG
>CAMAHD010000060.1 GCA_945834405.1 uncultured Prevotella sp.
GATACCAATTCATATCGAATAGCTTTAATGAGAATGAATAACTTATGGAATTGAACGCGAATGAGCATCATTACACCTGTATTTTGCCCAGCATTACACCAGTACTTTGGCTTGCATTACAGCAGTCCTCTCGAAGGAGTACCAAAGTACTCTCGTATGAGTATTGTAGTACGCTCGCGAGAGTACTACTACAACGTGTCCTTTTCTTTTCTTGGTAACAAAAGAATACTTCAAACGTACAGATAAGCATTCTTTCACCTTGTTATTGTTGATGCCTGCGTAATAACAAATTGTTCCATCGTAAAAGGGGCAAGCACCCTCGGATGCCTGCCCCTTATCATTCGTGACGATAGAAATTACTATGTAATGGCGAAAAAACGACTTAGTAGACAAAGATACGATAGTCTTTCAAACTGCCGGGAGCTCCCTGCTCTGCACGGGGCAGATACTCCAAGGCAGATACGGTCTGGACTGAACCTAAGTCGATAACCAAAAGGTGAGGCAAACCCGAACCTTTGACTGTCTGCCAATAGGTAGACTCCTGAAGGTCGTAAACCTTGTCACCGGTATGGTTGCCGTTCTCCTCCTCGCTGTCGGCATACTTGGTGGTCCATGATTCGCGACTCAGACGCTTGCCATTGGCTCCCTGCAGGTATAACTCGGCGATGGCCGCAACATCTTTACCATCGTGCATACTGCTACACTCGACAGCGAGATAACGGCCCTTTGCCTGCTTGGCAAATTTCACGGTCTGCCAGCCGTTGCCACTCTTCATAGAACCTGCTGCTACTGGAGTCATGGAATTGAGGTCTGGCTTGTCACCTATATTATTATGCTTGTTGCTCTTTTCCAGCTGCAGCTTGTTGAGTTCTGGCTCTGTCTGGCCCCATACCGTCGTTTCTCTTGGACCTACTACATCCAGGACAACCAACTCGTTCTGTCCCTTCTTCAGCCAGCATCCCGGTACGTAAAGTGTCTGCTGAGGACCGATGCTCCAGATGCGTCCGAGGGCATGTCCGTTGACATATACCTGTCCCTTACCCCAGGTCTCGAAGTTCAGGAAGGTGTCGCCAACCTTCTTCAGATTGAAATAGCCGCGATAATAGCCGCATTTCTCCGTCATGTCCTGCCGGCCTTTATAGATAGCCGGTTCAACACGTGGCTTCTTTGCCTCGTCAAGAGCCTTGATGGCGCTTGCATAGTCGTCTGGTATACAGAGATTGTCCCATACAGTGGGACGGATGGTATACTCTGCTCCTCCATAGGCGGCTGAGAGGGTCAGCTCACCTACTATGCCCTTATAGTCCTTGATGGCTCGACCGAAATTGATACGACCCATGCCTTCAACCAATATCAGCAGTTCATCGCCCTTCTTGACAGCGGGAAGAGTCAGCGACTTCTCGTTCTTCACACGGTCAATCTTTCCGATATAACGGCCATTGATGAATACCTGTCCGAAGTCGTGGATGTCTGCCTGCAGGGTAGAGGCAACGGGTATCTCGGGCAGGCGGCATGAATAGATCATCGAGCCCCAGCCCATATCCATTTCTTCGAATGTCTTGAGTGACGTGTTCTTGCTGCTGGCACCTACGCCTAACGTAATGGGGGCGAACTCCTTGAGTTCAAACTTTGGAACACTGATAATAGACATAGGAGCCTTGGGGACTGCCGGCATTTTCTTTCCGTCGTTGTATTTCTCCATCATCTTTCTCAACTCCCAGAATTTGGGAGTGGCAAGACCATATTCATTGATAGGAGCATCGTAGTCATAAGAAGTCACGTCGGGAGCGAAACCGGGAGAATTGGCTCCTGCCCAGTGTCCGAAAGATGTACCTCCGTGGGTCATATACAGGGAGAAGCTGATGCCCTTGGAAAGCATCTCGTCCATACCTTCAACCATGTCTTTGGCAGGACGTGTCTCATGACGCGCGCCCCACTTGTCGAACCATCCGCTCCAGAACTCTGAACACATCTTAGGTGCATCGGGACGCAGTTCGCCCAAGCGGCGGAACTGCTGGTCGATATTGGCACCGGTTCCGAAGTTCATGGTCCACACCAAATCATCCAGACCATTCTTGGTGAAGTTGGACGACCAGTCACACTGGAAAAGGGCTGGGCCTACCAGCTTGCCATCGGCATCCTTCTTGTACCAGTTGGCTTTCAATACATCCCTAATCTCGCTGACGTATGCCTTATCTTCACCGTAAGAGCCGTACTCATTCTCCACCTGTACCATGATGATGGGTCCTCCGTTCTGAATGGTCAGTGAAGAGAGCTGCTCAGCCACCTTCTCCTCGAAAATCTTCACTCGCTCCATGAAGTAAGGGTCCTGCTCACGCAGACGGATGTCCTTCTTCTTCAGAAGCCACCAGGGCAGACCGCCCATTTCCCACTCTGCACAGACATAAGGTCCGGGACGCACGATGACGTACATGCCGTTTTTCTGAGCCAGACGGCAGAAAGCTGCCACGTCGTTATTGCCCGTAAAGTCAAACTTTCCCTCGCTCTGCTCATGAATATTCCAGAAGACGTACAGACAGAGGGTGTTCATGCCAAGCGCCTTGCACATCTTGATGCGATGGTCCCAATAGGCTTGTGGAATACGTGGGTAATGTACCTCGGCAGCCTTGACTATAAAAGGCTTTCCATCCAACAGAAAGGTATTCTTTCCGATGGAGAAATCATGGCTTTTCGTTGCTGCCTGCATCGTGAAGGGCAGCAGGGCGAAAAGAGCCGTAAACAACAATTTAAAGTTCATACTATTACTTCTTTTAAGGATAAACAAAAAAAATTAGAATGATGTTCGTTATTCACCTGCAAATATATACAAAATGGTTGAGATGAGCGAAAAAATGGGAAGAAAAATAACCACAGGGCATAAAAAAGGAGCCGCTGTTGACGAGCGGCTCCACATTGTTAGTATACTGTTAAAAATTTGAGAGAATGAAACTTCGCAGTTTCTTGTTGTTTTAATGAAATGATATTATTTAGAGAAAGCATAGAAATATTCTGTTCCTTAATTATCCAGATTCTTGGTGATGCAGGTGACGAACTCGTCGTCGATGTCACCGGTGAGATTCACTACTACCAGCTTGTGCTTACTGCTGTCGCAGTGTAACAGGATGAGCTCTACGGTGTTTCCGTTCTTGGCTTGTCGGCTGTAGATAGAACCGTAGGCATGGTTGCTATGGTAGCTGTCGAAACGTTTGAAACGCTGACTGTTCTTCTTGAGCAGTTCCTCTGCCATCTGGTAATAGTCGTCCGGACGGGATGTTGCAGTGACGATACGGGCGCTTTTCAGTTTCTGTATAGCCTGTGTCATGTGTTCGCTGCGCCCCTCGCCCGTCTTGGTGAGCTGTTCCATCATCTTGGGACTGACCGTGACACACTGCAACGCTGTATCTTCCTCGCATGTCTCCATGAACTTGGATGCGAAATCACGCTCACCCGAAGCGACTGCCGAAAGACTTATCAGCAGACAAATGGCTATTGATATGAGTCTGCTCATCGCTCCTTCTTATTTTGGTTGACATCTGTTCCGAGCTGTACGGCCATACTGTCTGCCTGATGCGCCTGAATGATTCCCTCGGACACCAGTTCCAAGGCATTCTGCACCTTGTCATATGCCATCTCAGGGTCGTTATAGGTATCCTGATAAGCGGCATAATCAATACCTGTATCCTCTGTGGCTCCTCCGAAGGAGAACTGGGCTGCATTGCCCAAGGTCAGGATGATGGCCACCAAAGCAGCTGCCTTGAAGAGGGGCATCAGTCGCCTGCGCCATGTGATGGTCTTGGCCTTCACTACTACAGGTTCTTGAATCATGGAAAGAATCTTCGCATCGAAATCGTCAGACAAGCGTTCACAGCTGCTCTCTGCCTGGGCATAGGCAAAGAACTCCTGATACCGCTGCAGGCTGGCTGGCACATCTTTCTGGCTGAAGAAGGTATGCAGTATGCGCTCTTCCTCCAGAGAGGTCTCACACGCCCAATAGCGTTCCAATAGCTGTTCAATATACTTATAGTCCATAGTTCTCTGTTTCGATTATTTTTTTCTTGACGGTCTGCCTGGCTCGGAAGATGTTTACCTTGACCTGTTCTTCACTGATGTCCAGTATCTGCGCTATTTCCTTGTAGCTCTTGCCCTCAAAATCCCTCAGTTGCATCACGCTGCGCTGTTTCTCCGGCAGCTGGTCTATCATCTTTCGGACCAGCGAGACTCTGTCGCGCTGCACTGCGCGCTCTTCGGGATTGGCATCGGGCGAAGAATCAACGATGGGCTGCGCCTCATAATCATCAGTCTTTCCCGCCTGCTCGCGTGTCGTTTTTCTGATTTTGTCGAGAGCCAGATTGCGGCAGATGGTAAGACTGTACGACTCCACCGAGTCCACCTCAGCCAGGGCATCGCGTCTGTTCCAGAGTTTCATCATCGTTTCCTGCACAACATCCTCTGCCTCCGCCTGGTTGAGCGTTATGCGTAGGGCAAGCCGGAAAAGTATATTCTTCAGCGGCAATATGTCGTTCAGAAACTTGACTGTATTCATCCTCTGTCTATATGAATGACGTTTGAAAAAGAGAAAAGTTACAGGAAGGGAAGAAAAAAAATGAAATATATCAAAAAAACCCTGCTTGCGCAGGGCTTTTTGATATGGTCTGTGGATTGTTATCTGACAACCACCTTCTTCTTTCCGATGATATAAATACCCTTCTCAAGACCTTCCATGGTGGTGGCATGACGGCGCACCAGTCTTCCATCAAGGGTATAAATGTCGTGGACTGTCTTCTGCTGCTCACCGGCTATCTGCTTGATGTCGGTCACGATGTCCTTACTGATACTTCCATAGAAATACAGGCGGAAATCATCGAAGATACACCAATAGCTGGAGGGCATGGAGCTGCAACTGATACCAACCTTGAGTGAAGCTCCGTCAGTAGCCAGCGTCGTAACGGCACTGTTATCGTAGAGTCCCTTGGCAAAATAGATGCTTGCTGCCTCCATATTGTTGGGCATGTACTTGACTGGAGTTCCTACAGCCGACTCACTGCCACCCAACTTGCTGTCACGCGCCTCTGTAGCAATATGTGCCAGCTTCACCTTGTCACTGCCGGCATAAATATAGGCATTCACGTTGTTCTTTCCTGCCACATAATCGGCATAGGCTGTAGCGGAAGAACCGGGACGCTGGAATCCCTTGGCACTGAAGCGATAGGTTCCGGCAGGCATATCCTTGAGAGTCTGGTTCATGTCGAATGTTGTCTGATAGAACTCTCCGCAGGAATAGCTGATGGCAGGAGCCACAGACCATCCCTCGGCATTGTCCATTCCGGGATTGGAGATGGCATAGGTCACGTCGAATGGCTGGTCAGCAAAAGCAGGAGTAGCACCACGGAGGAAGTTGGCGGTGGCTGTCTGCACTTCGTCCATGAGAGCGAGCACATCGGGAGAAGTGACAGAAGAGGTGAGGGCATCAGCAACATGCTGTCTCACTGTCTCTACGGCATCGTCCACTCCAGGCTCATCTTCGGTATGGGGCACATCGGTCAAGCCCTTCAGCTTGTCAAGAGCCTTCTCCAGCTCACCTATCATGCCATTGACGGAGGCTTTCTCCAATTCAGCCATCTCACTTTCCTCCAGTATCAGCCAGCGCTGTCTGCTGGAACTGTTTGCGATATTGAAAGTCATGGCAGAGGTTGTTCCGTTGTTGTTGGCTGCCAGACATTTGGGAGTCCAGTTGCTTTCAGGATGAATCATCCAGTAGCCACGCTTGTCGACAGTCGTTCCGCCCATCTTGACATCCATACGGCTACGCATCAGATGGAAGTTCTCTGACGAACCCGGCACTGTATTCTGGGCAGTAGCAATGCCATTTACACCAGACTTTGAGTAACTCATGTAACGTCCTGTTGCTACATTCTTGAACTGATAATACTGGTTGGCGGGAGTGAAGGTGATGGTCCATGCCGCACTGTCGTTGGCTGCTGCCTGTTCGGCTGTCATCGTTGCCCATACCAGCTGACCGGCATTGTTCACAACGAGGTAAGAACTGTAGAGACCACCCTCTTCCCACTCGTTCTTGAGATAGTATTTCTTGCTTTCGTCAATGTCCAGGGTATAGCAAGGCTGTGCATAGCTGCCAGAAGTATGCTGCAAGCCATCCTCGCCCAATGCCTGACATACGAGACCATTGCCCGTATAGAGCAGTTCGGTACCATTATCTTCCTGTGCACCATTGATACCGTACGGCCACATGTGCTGGTAGTCGCCATTCAACTTAGCTGTGGTGCTGTTGTCCCAGAAACGGATCAACTGGGTGACACGGTCGCCCAACCACGCTCCTGTACCCTTGCCGTCGCCGTTGACAGAGGCACGCAGATTATGACGGCTCCATTCTGTATCTGCCCAAGGTATCACGCCCACACCATGCAACAACTCGTGAAGGATGGTTCCCGTACGCTGATAAGACACATTGGAACCTACTCTGATCCATCCTCCGTACGAACAGTCGGCTGTAGGCACGCCGCTCTCATAGCCGACACTGGTCGAGAAGCCCTTGATGGAAGTGAGATTATTCCAGCAGTCCACTGCTCCCTTTACAGCTTCCGTAATACGTTGTACCACTGCTGCATCACCGCCTGAACGGATGGTATAGCCTATCTGTCCCTTAGGGATGGTGTAGAACTTCACCACGTCTCCATAACCTACCTGACGACCCTTGGTTACTGCATACGCGCGCATATAATATAAGGTGGCGGGTTTCAGGTCTTCAAGGATGTAAATCTTTCCGTTGTTTTCCAGATAACGGGTTGTCTTCTGGTCAAAGATGGTAGGTTCTGGTGTTTCCGACCAGCAGAAACCACTCTCGATGATATCTGTTCCCTGTGAAGTCATACGGCCGTAAGCTACAACAGAACCACGAGCATAACGAGGGTCTGTAGTCACCGTAGGTACGGCACCCGTAGGATTTGCCCAGAGATAGGCATCAACGGCTGCCTCCAGTTTCCCGATACCTTCTTTGACCATCTCGATGGTGGCTTCATCGTTTGCCAGAAGGGCTTGAGCCTCATCAATGGCTGCCTTCAGGGCGGCTGCCTCATTGCCATTACCCTCTCCGTACAATGCCAAAGCCTCGTCAATAACAGGTGTCAACTGCTCTTTGACCGCATCTACATCGACCTTGCCCACGGGGGTATCACGGAGCAACTTGATATAGTCGAAAACTATCTTTGCCGACTCGGACGACCCTTTTCCTCCGGCTGTATATCCTATCTGGATTTTGCCACTTGTCGACTTCGTGAGTTCGAAACGGACGGTGTCTGTCTTCCATACGCCGCATTCATACGAAGACACTTTGGAAAGAACGGCAGTCTTGCCGGCAGGCAACCATCCTACCTTGCTGGTTCCCACTGTCTTGTCACCACAATTGTAATATGCCGTAACGATAGCATACTTGCCGGCAGGCAATGCTACCGACTGGTTGAACAGCATGGATTGAGTCCAACCTGTACTCAATGCCAGACAGCCTCCTTCGGCTGTTCCGTCATAACCGACAGCAGGGACAGGTGCATTGTTGAAAGTTATCTTGGTGCCAAACTGATATACACCTGTAATGGTGTAATTGACAGAAATGTCCTTGGTCCACCCTTTCACATCGAGAATTTCCTGTGCCACATTACCTGTAGCAGAGACAGAATAGTCAAAATCGGAGTCAAAACCTGCATTTTGCAAGTAAAGACCCGTGATGTCATAATAGTCTTGCGCCGCTGCAGGAAGGGCGAAAGACGCAGACATCATGCATGCCATGAAAAATTGTTTTGTCTTCATTAGTTAGAAATTTTAGATAGGATTGTGTTTAAACCAGTGTAAAAAATAACATCGACTGTACGTCGAAACAAGAGAAGATGAAATGTTATTCAGTAATAATGGTTCCATGCCTGCCGTCGATGGCAGTAGCAAGCGTTATGATGACTTTGCCCACGCCACAGCTGATGGCATTCAGGGCATTTTCTATCTTAGGTATCATTCCTCCGCTGATGACTCCCCGTTCGACATACTCGGCAAATGACTGTCTGTTGATAGCCGGAATGAGCGACCGGTCATCGTCGGGATCTGCCAGAACGCCAGGTTTCTCGAAACTGTAGATAAGGGTTACATCAAAAAAGGGAGCAAGTGCCTTGGCTGTCTCTGCAGCTATGGTATCGGCATTGGTATTCAGTATGTGCCCCGCTCCATCATGGGTCAGGGGTGCCATGACAGGCGTGATTCCTTGGGCTATCAAGGCTTGCAGGCAGTGACCGTCAGCCTGATAGACATCACCTACATAACCAAAATCTACCATCTCGTGTCTGGTCTCACCTGTCGTTTCATCCTTCAGACTCATCTGGACAGGTGGCCTGCGCCGTGAACGCAGCACATTCATGTCTGCACCCGTCAAGCCCAAAGCATTCACACCGACAGCCTGCAGACGCGCCACCAGGTTCTTGTTTACCAGACCTCCGTAGACCATCGTCACCACCTGCAGCATCTCGCTGTCGGTGATGCGACGTCCTTGAACCATCTGGCTCTCAATGCCCAGTCTTGACGCTATCTGAGTGGCACTGCGTCCGCCACCATGAACCAGCACCTTATGTCCTGGTATCTGGCTGAAGTGTGTAAGTAGCTGCTGAAGTTTCTGCTCATCCTCTACCACAGCTCCTCCCACTTTGACCACTGTCAGTTGTTCCTTCATGTCTGTTTTGAATGTGTTTATTCCAAATAAGTATATCCATAGAGTCCCGAACGGTAATTATTCAGAAACTCCTTTCCTTCTTCCAACGTAATCTTTCCCTGCTTGACACTCTTGGTCACCCATATCTCCAGCTGTCTCACCAGTTTTCTGGGGTCATACTGAACATAGTCAAGCACCTCTGCCACGGTCTCGCCGTCAATCACCTGGTCGATATGATACTGACCGTCTTTGACACTGATATGTACGGCTGTCGTATCGCCAAACAGGTTATGCATATCGCCGAGTATCTCCTGATAGGCTCCTACAAGGAAGACACCCAGATAATAAGGCTCGTTGCGCCTCAGGGAATGTACGGGCAAGATATGCGAATTGTTTCGGTTGGTTACGAAATTGGCTATCTTTCCGTCACTGTCGCATGTAATGTCCTGGATAGTGGCACTGCGGGTGGGACGTTCGCCCAGACGCTGTATAGGCATGATGGGGAAAAGCTGGTCGATAGCCCACGAATCGGGCAGACTCTGGAACAGTGAGAAGTTACAGAAATATTTGTCTGCCAACAGCTTGTCGAGATTCATCAGTTCTTCCGGGGTGTGTTTCAGATGCTTTGCCAGAATATTGATCTCATGGCATACGCTCCAGTACATCCTTTCTATTTCTGCGCGCGTGCGCAAATCAACCATGCCATGACTGAACAGGTCGAGAGCTTCCTCGCGTATCTGCTCCGCATCATGCCAGTCTTCAAGCATGGTTCTCGGATTCAGGTTGTCCCATATCTCATAAAGGTCTTTCACCAGTTGGTGGCTGCCCTCCTTGGGTTCAAACTCCTCGGACATTTCGGGCAGTGAAGCAGTCTCCAGCACATCGATGACCAGCACCGAATGGTGGGCTGCCAAGGAGCGACCACTCTCGGTGATGAGGTTTGGATGGGGCAGACCATGCTTGTCAGCAGCATCGACAAAAGTATAGATACAGTCGTTAACATACTCCTGGATGGAATAGTTCACGGAGCTTTCGCTGCTGGGTGAACGTGTTCCGTCATAGTCGACACCCAGTCCACCACCGCAGTCAACAAAGTCGACGTTATAACCTAATTTATGCAGTTGGATATAGAACATGGAAGCCTCTCGCAAGGCAGCCTGAATGCGTCGTATCTTGGTTATCTGACTACCTATATGGAAATGTATCAGTCGCAGGCAGTCACGCATACCTTTCTTGTCAAGCAGTTCCAAGGCATCCAGAAGTTCAGAGCTGGTGAGTCCGAACTTGCTGGCATCTCCCCCACTCTCTTCCCATTTGCCGCTACCGCTGGAAGCAAGTTTGATACGAATACCGAGAGTAGGCTTTACATTGAGTTTCTTTGCTTCACGTGCAATGATTTCAAGTTCATTCAGTTTTTCAACCACAATGAAGATACGTTTACCCATCTTCTGGGCAAGCAAGGCGAGTTCGATATAGCTCTGGTCTTTATATCCGTTACAGATGATGAGCGAGTCGCTCTGACACTGAACGGCAATGACCGCATGGAGTTCGGGTTTGGAACCGGCTTCCAGTCCCAGATTGAACTTTCTTCCGTGTGAGATGATTTCCTCTACTACAGGTTGCATCTGATTCACTTTGATGGGATAGATGACAAAGTTCTCTCCTTTAAAATGATACTCTTCTGCAGCCTTCTTGAAGCAGCTGTGGGTCTTTTCAATCCGGTTGTCAAGGATGTCGGGGAATCTGAGCAGTACGGGCGTCGTCACATCTCTCAATGCCAGTTCGTCCATGACCTCTCTCAGGTCAATCTGGGCATCATTCTTACAGGGCGTGACAAATACATTTCCCTTGTCGTTCACGCCAAAGTAGGATGTGCCCCATCCGCAGATGTTGTAGAGCTCCTTAGAATCTTCGATAGTCCATTTCTTCATTGCAATAGTTGTTCTCTGAGTTTTGCTACTGTTAATTTTATTTTTTCATAATTGTCCATCAGACTCACGTCGAGTGTATGAACAGCTTTTTGGTAATAGGGTTCACGTTTTTCCAGCTGCTGCCGGATGAAGTTTTCCAGTTCCTCCGGACTTTTTCCTTTCAACAGCGGTCTTTCTGTCTTTCCCATTTTCAAGTGCTTGACCAGCACGTCGACAGATGCCTTGAGGTAAACGACATCGCCCTGTCGGTTCATATAGTCCATATTATCGAAGAAGCAGGGCGTTCCGCCTCCACAACTGATAACGACATCCTCAAATTCAGCCACTTCATGGAGCAGACGGCGTTCCACTTCACGAAACCCTTCTTCTCCCTTTTCGGCAAAGATCTGCGGGATGGTTTTCCTCAGCCGGCTTTCGATGTACCAATCCAGGTCATAGAACTGCAGTTGCAAATCCTTTGCCAGTGCTTTTCCTACCGTTGTCTTTCCGGCTCCCATATATCCCACAAGGATTATTCTCTTCATGGCAGATGTATTCTATTGTTCAATCATTCAGACAGATGTTATTCTTTGCCGCCTTTTTTCTTGGAGGATGAGGTCTGTACTATTTCCATGCACTCCTCGTAGGTCAGGGTGGCTGCCTTGTCAAGCAGATTCTTGGGTATGCGGAAGTTCTTGCCATCATAAGCAATGTAAGGACCATAGCGTCCGTTGAGCACTTCCAGTTTGCCATCATTGTCAAACGACTTGATATGACGCTCCTGCTCCTGCTGTCTCTTACTCAGAATCAGCTTGATAGCTGCTTCCAACGTAATGGTCATGGGGTCTTCGCCCTTGGGCAGAGACACATATTTCTTGTTGTGCAACACGTAAGGACCGAAACGGCCTGCGCCTATCACCACACGGTGGCCTTCAAAGTCGCCCACTTCGCGAGGCAGTCGGAACAGTTCCAAAGCCTCTTCCAGCGTAATGGTTTCAAGACTCTTGTCTGCAGGCATCTGTGCAAACTTAGGTTTCTCATCATCATCTGCACTGCCAATCTGGACAACCGGACCGAAACGTCCTATCTTGACAAATACCGGTTTGCCACTCTTTGGCTCAGTTCCCAACATACGTTCTCCTGCCTTATGTTCCGAGCGGGTATTCAAAGCATTATCTACCGTGGGTTCAAAGTTGGTGTAAAAATCCTTCATCATATCGGTCCATGCTTCCTCACCTTCGGCTATCTCGTCGAAACGCTGTTCCACCTTGGCAGTGAAGTTATAATCCATGATGGAAGGAAAATACTGCATGAGAAAATCGTTCACCACAATACCGATATCAGTAGGCAGCAGTTTGCCTTTGTCACTGCCAGCCATCTCATGCTTGGTACGCTGGACAACGACTTTTCCTTTGAGTGTATCTACCGTATAGCTTCTTTCTTCCCCTTTCTTGTCACCCTTATGCACATATTCGCGTTGTTGGATGGTACTGATGGTAGGAGCGTAGGTAGACGGGCGACCGATGCCCAGCTCTTCCAGCTTGTGTACCAGGCTGGCTTCTGTATATCGTGAAGGTCCCTGGCTGAATCTTTCCGTTGAGATGATTTCTCTGCGCAGCAACTCCTGGTTTTCCTTCAAAGGAGGCAGGATGCGTGTTCCTTCTTCTTCTTCGCCATCTTCTGAGACAGTATCACGATAAACCTTGATAAAACCATCGAACTTTACTACTTCTCCCTGTGCCACGAACTGCTCCTGAGCGCCACTCACTTGAATGGTCACGGTGGTCTTTTCTATCTCGGCATCCGCCATCTGGCATGCCGCAGTACGTTTCCATATCAAGTCATAGAGTCGTCTTTCCTGTGTTGTCCCTTCAATGGAAGTCTTATCCATATAGGTAGGGCGGATGGCTTCATGTGCCTCCTGTGCTCCCTTGGAGCTGGTATGATATTGTCTGGGGCGACTGTACTCCTCGCCGTATGTCTGGATGATAGCCTCCTTGCTGGCACTCACACAGAGAGAGGAGAGGTTGACCGAGTCGGTACGCATGTAAGTGATGTGTCCATTCTCATACAGATGCTGGGCAATCATCATGGTCTGCGACACCGTGAATCCCAGTTTATGAGCCGCCTCCTGCTGCAGGGTACTGGTAGTAAAGGGAGGTGGTGGAGTACGGCGATGGGGCTTCTTCACCACAGAGCTGATAGTGAAGGTAGCATCCTTACACTTCTCAAGGAAGTCGAGAGCCTCCTGATGGGTGGAGAAGCGTGTTCCCAACTCTGCCTTCACCTCTGTGGCAGAACCGTCAGGATTCATGATAGCAAAGACACCGTTTACCCGATAGAAAGGTTCGCTCTTGAATGCCTGTATCTCGCGCTCACGCTCCACGATAAGTCTCACTGCCACGCTCTGCACACGTCCGGCAGAGAGTGAGGGTTTGACCTTAATCCAAAGAATGGGTGACAGTTTGAAACCAACCAAACGGTCGAGCACTCGTCTTGCCTGCTGAGCATTGACAAGATTCATGTTCAGATGGCGCGGATTGGCAATGGCCTCCAGAATGGCATGCTTGGTGATTTCATGGAATACAATACGATTGGTCTTCTCTTCGTCAAGTCCCAATACCTCACACAGATGCCAGGAGATGGCTTCTCCTTCACGGTCCTCATCGGATGCGAGCCACACCTTTTCGGCATTCTTGGCATTGGTCTTCAGTTCTTTGACCAGTTTTTTCTTCTCTTCGGGTATCTCATAATCGGGTTGCAAGGATGTTTCATTGATACTCAACTCCTTCTTCTTCAAATCACGGATATGTCCGTAACTTGACATCACCTTATAGTCGTCACCGAGGAATTTCTCGATGGTCTTAGCCTTGGCAGGCGACTCTACGATTACTAAATTCTTTTGCATAAATATAATCCGACAAATGTTTTGGGGTTGCAAAAGTAAGCAAAATCTTTTCTTCCACCTTATATAATAGAGAAAATTTTATTTTTTTCACTTTTTACCCTTCTCTTCTCAGAAGCTCGACAGCCATGCTTTCAAGTCGAGCAACATCTCTATATGATAGGCGAAGTTGCTGTTGATACCCCATCCGTGTCCTCCCGAGGGATAGACATGGAGAGTGGCGGGCACATCATGGCGATAACACTCTACATAATAATTCACTCCATTGGCTGGCAATACCACATGGTCATCGTCTGAAAGGGCGATAAATGCACGGGGCGTTACACGCGATACTCGCTGGTCGCAACTGTAAGTGCGCACTTCCTTTTTGCTGGCAACGCCGCCGAGGAAGTTCTCCATGGAACCATGATGTGTAAAACTGGGATCCATCGTGATGACGGGATAGAAAAGCAACTGGAAATTGGGAGCTGCATCCCCCATGGCCTGAGTAGCTATGGTTGCAGCAAGATGTCCACCCGCCGAGGAGCCCATGATACCTACCTGATTGGTCTTGATATGCCAGGCATCTGCCATACGTCTTACCGTGCGGATGGCTTCCTCAGCATCCTCTACCGGAATACGATGATTGCCATGAGGCAACCTATACTTCAACACGATGGCAGCTATACCCTGCTGATTGAAGAATGAGGCCCAGTCGAGACCCTCATGGTTCATGGCAAGCATCGCATATCCTCCTCCTGGACAGATGACGACTGCCTTTCCATTGGCTTTCTTGGCATCTGGCAGGAAGACATGCAGACGCGCAGTATCCTGCAAGTCAACACTTGCCGTGGGTGCTCCCTGGGGCCACAGCTCTAATACTTTACCCTTCTGGGCAGACATACTGGCACTGACAGCAAGCAGCAACGCCAGCATGGCACTTTTGATATTTTTATTCATACAAATATATAAGATAGCTAAGCGATTCCCTTTGATTGCTCTATTGGGTGCAAATATAATCAAAAAGAACTGAATAAGCAGCAAGGAAATCAAGAAAAAGGACACATCGATGTTAAAAATGGAAGAAGAGAGTTATTTTCTGCCATATTTTTTGTAATATTGCATCGTCTAAAAAAGATTGTTTTTGATATGCACCTGCTTGAGAAATTCAGTTATTGTCCCAAATGTGGCAGCAAACACTTCATTGCCAACAGTGAGAAAAGTAAGAAATGCGAGAACTGCGGATTTGAATACTTCATGAATCCCAGCAGTTCTACCGCTGCCTTTATCATCAATGAGAAAGGAGAACTGTTAGTGGAACGTAGAGCTAAAGAACCCGCCAAAGGCACTCTTGACTTGCCCGGAGGTTTTGCCGACTGCAATGAGACGGCAGAGGAGGCCGTTGCCCGTGAAGTGCTGGAAGAAACAGGATTGAAGATAAACTCTGCCAGCTATCTCTTCAGCGTTCCCAATGTCTATCTTTATTCAGGAATGAATATTCATACGCTCGACCTTTTCTTCCTTTGTCAGGCAGAAAATGGAGAGCAGGCTCTTGCCGCTGACGATGCCGCCGAATGTCTGTGGATTCCTCTCTCGGAAATCCATACAGAGCAGTTTGGCCTGCGCAGCATCCGCCAAGCTCTGTATCTGTTTTTGGAGAAATACGGCAAGAAATAATATTTTCACCATCAATAAGTGGTAGGACAAGGAAGTCACATGTACTTCCTTGTCCTACCACTTACATTTGAGAGTATGGTCAATGTTACCGCTGGACTTTGGCTCCTGACGCATTGTATGTGTCAGAACCCTGATGAATCATCACTTCTTTCTTTTCATTGAGCGTCTTGTAGGTTCGCTGTTTCAGCTGTGAGCCAGCCTCAACACCCTGTATGCCCGTTGTCGCCAATCGGAATACCATCGGGTTAGTGGTTGAACCGAGGGATGCACCATCTTCAAAGCTGACGGTTTGCTCGAGCTCATAGGCAGTCACTGTGCCGTCAACCCCTTTGACAGCTACACGGAAGCTTATCTCCTGTTGGCTGTCAGCATGAACAACCATGTAGATGAGATGACGATGATCCTCATCGTGTGACAGCTTGTCTCCACAGAGTTCTCCATTGGCAAGGAAGGATGCCAACTCACAACCACCCAGACGTTTGCCGTCTGCCTCCACCACTGCTGTAATGGTCATGGTTCCGTCATAACGTGCAGGATTATACGAACCAAAATGACGTTCATCAGCCTTTTGGACTTTCTGGACAGAAGCCATCATCGATTGTGTAGCTGACGTAGGATAGATAAACTCCTTGTTGCCTTCGGCATTCGAGAGATAGAAGTATCCCT
>CAMAHD010000061.1 GCA_945834405.1 uncultured Prevotella sp.
GTTGATCTTCCTCTAAGTTGATCTTCCTCTAAGTTGATCTTCCTCTAAGTAGATCTTCCTCCAAGTAGATCTTCTCCAAGATAGTTTTGAACATTTTAGTCTGTTTTGTTTAATAACATACAAAGGTAGGACTTTTCTTTCAGACTGCTATAAAATCTTTGTGTTATTTTAAATATATTAACCCAACAAGAACCCGAAATAACAATCATTAACGTCAAACATCCGTATTGTAAACATGACATGAACAGGCAATCGGATATAAATACGGGCGCGAACGTATCAACTAAATATAAAAGTAGTTCAACTTTCGCTTTCAATTTAGTTGTGAATGAGCTTTTGAGCACGCCCTGCAAGGGCAACAGTCCATAGCCCAGGGCAACGCCCTGGGTAACTTGATGCATAGTATCTGCGCCCTGTAAGGGCAAAAGTCTTTTTCTTCATCGCCTGTATTCTTACCCATCAACGAAGTTTGAGCATGCTTACAGTCCCAAAAATAAACGTTAATTAAAACTAAATAGGTTTTCCTTTTTTCTTACTTATACGTCATATTAGTAACTTTGCAGTCGCAAAAAGGATATAACTATCTAAATAATAAAGAAATGGAAAAAAGAGTAATGACGATTGCCGCTATTGCGGCTTGCCTTCTCACCAGCAGCTGCGTGACCAAGAAGCAGTTTGATGGCTGTCAGGCGGAAAACAAGGAATTGACCAAGAACTATCAAAACACCAAGGAGGAACTGGCTGCTGCCAAAGCTCGTATCACCAGCCTTGAGGAGCAGCTTGCAGGCTCCAAGAAAGCATACGAGGCTGTACAGGGTGCTTTGGACAAGAGCCTCACCAACGCCAGCCAGAACAATGTAAGCATTGAGAAATTGGTTGACCAGATCAATGAGTCTAACCAGTATATTCGCCACTTGGTAGAGGTTAAAAGCAAGAGCGACTCTCTTAACCTGGTGCTGACCAACAACTTGACACGCTCGCTGAGCAAGGAGGAGCTGAAAGAGGTTGATGTGCAGGTGCTGAAGGGTGTTGTTTACATCTCGTTGGCTGACAACATGCTCTACAAGAGCGGTTCTTACGAAATCAACGAGCGTGCCGCTGAAACTCTGAGCAAGATTGCCAAGATTATCACCGACTACAAAGACTACGAGGTGCTGATTGAGGGTAATACCGACGATGTACCCATCAGCCGCGAGAACATCCGCAACAACTGGGACCTCTCCTGTCTCCGCGCTTCCAGCGTGGTTCAGGCTCTGCAGAACCAGTATGGCGTAGACCCCAAGCGTCTTACCGCCGGCGGACGTGGCGAATACAATCCTTTAGCTCCCAACACTACGGAAGCTGGCAAGTTGCGTAACCGCCGCACTCAAATCATCATCACTCCTAAACTTGACCAGTTTATGGATCTGATTGAGCAGGCTCCGGAGAATTAAAGTGGGTTCTATAAATTCCCACCTTAAGAGAGTAAAATAATACAGGAAGCTATTCTAAAATCCTGACTAAGGAAGAATCTTTTTAGATATTCCTCTTACGACAAACCATCCGTGCATCACCACCGTGAGGACCCAACCATAATGAACGGTCATCACATCAAAGCGTTCCTTCAGGGAAGCCCGGTGATTACGGGTGGTTTGTCCTTCTTTCAGATAGTTCACGACCGGCATACCGAGGCAGAGCAGAGAGAGATGCTGAGAGGCTGCCTGCTTCATGACACGTATGCACCAATCCACATCCGCAGAAAAACGATACCGAAGATTATATGGTATCGTTCGTGCGATGTCTACACGGGCATAAAACGCTTGATGACAAACCAACATGCCACGACAGAAAGAACGCCACGACAGATGTTTGGGAGGCGACAGATGGCGCTTTCCTAAATAACGTCCCTCTTCATCCACGATATTCGTCTCGCCATAGAGCACTGCCGGCCATTGGCTTCGGTCGTCAGTCTGCAACTCCGGACGCGAAGCAATCCTCTCCAGGATGGTTGCATCCGGAAAATAATCACCCGCATTCAAAAAAAGGATATAGTCGCCTTGGGCCATTGCCAAACCCTTATTCATGGCATCATACAAGCCCCTGTCTGGTTCTGACACGACGGTGACAACATGATGGGAGTCGGGATTGTCGGCACAGCGTTTCCGGTAGTCGCAAGCCATAGCTACCGTGCCATCCTTAGACGCACCGTCAACGATGATATGCTCCAATGCAGACCATGTCTGGCTCTCCACGCTCTCCAGGGTACGGGACAGCGTGTCGGCTGCATTGTAAGTAATGGTGACGACGGAAAAACGTATCATACAGATTCTATATCTTATAATGCTTGAAGGCAAGGGCCTGATTATATACTTCTATATAACGCGAGGCAACAGCCGTCTGTGAATAGCTGACGGTCACCTTACGCACGGCATCCTTGGACATCTGGGCAGTGTCAGCCTCATGCAGAACCCAATAAAGTCCTTTGGCCAAATCAGCCGCATCACGGTAGTTTGCCACATAGCCATTCTTCTGATGGTCAATCATCTCTGGTATACCCCCTACCCTAAATCCCACACAAGGAACACCACAGGACATGGCTTCCATGATGGTATTTGGCAGATTCTCCGACAGGGAAGGAAGCACGAAGACATCTACCGAGCGGTACACCTGAACGATATGACGGGTATCATTGACATAGCCTAAGGGAAAGGCGGCAAATGGTAACTGTCCGGTCACTTCATCGGAATGACCACCCAGAATGGCTACTGCCGTCGTTTCCTTCAACTCCGGATGTTGTTCTGCCAACAGCTGGCAAGCCTGTACCAGATAGTCCATGCCTTTGTTGGGATTGGTAGCACGCTGAGATACAAAGAGGATGATATGCCTGTCGGAAGGAAGGCCAACAGACTGGGCTGCCGACTGACGGTCGCCCGGACAGAACACCCGCGTGTCAATAGGATTGGGAATGTTCACAACCGACTGCCCCCTCAGCAACGAGCTTTTCTTAGCCTCTGCCGCCAACCACTTGCTGCAGGCAACAAAGGAGATATTATGGTGACTGTAGAGGGCCTTCTTCTGATGCCATACCTTATTAGCCATGTCAGAGCGGCTGCCTCCCTGAGGAAGCAGACGGCAATGCTGGCACTCACCCATAAAACTGCGACAATCAAAGGTGATATGACAGATGGCGGTGGCTGGCCATATATCGTGCATGGTCCAGACAACGGGTTTTCCGCTTTCCAATATCCGACGGATATTCTTCAGCGACAGCATGCCCTGATTAATCCAATGCAGATGAATCAGATCTGCCTCCTTGAATTCCGGCAGTCCCGTAATGTCGGTACCACTGTTGGCTATGTCCATCTCAAACAGATGCTGTTTGGAAAAATGCGCCTTCAGGTATATGACGAGACGTTCCCACAGGAAATGCCACTGTCCCCAGAAAGCCGACTTGAGTCCAACTACGGTGATGCAGTCGGTAGACTTGTCGCGCACCAGCATCTTAGCCTTCACCCCATTGTTGATGAGGGCTTCCATCAGTCGGTTGGCAGCTACTGCCGCACCTCCCGTATTCTCGCTTGTGTTCACTATCAGTACTCTCATACTGCAAAGGTAGTTCATTTTTTTGATACATCCAGCAGACGAGCACTATTTTTTTGCATCTCTGCCTCTGACTATTTGGAGAATTCCTGCATCGCCATCCTCAAAGCAGCAGGATTGCCCATGTCGTACATCTTACCATCCAAGCGCACTCCCACCATGCCGGAGCGCTGCCGCACAGTCTCCAACGCTTTGGTCAATTCCACTTCGGGCCGGACTGCCAGAGGATTGGCTGCTGCCAGCTCCTCCGCATCTCGTATATCCATTGCCAACTGCTGGAACACTTCGGGTGTCAGGATATACTGACCGAACACGGCGAAATATTCTCTCCCTCCTTCCGCATTCTTCACTCCGAGATAATCGGCAGCATAGCTTGCCTTGGGTTTCTCGGACATACGGGTAACGCGCATCATTCCCTTTTCCTCATTTTCCCATATACCACTTAATATACCGTAGTGGCTCACCTGTGCCAGAGGAACGGAATGGATGCTCACCATCAGCTGATTGCACTGTTCGTAGCGTTCTATCAGCTGCAAGGCGCAAGGCTTCTTGGTATTAGACCGATAGATGGTGTCGCCCAGCATCAACAGCACGGGCTCGTTGCCGGCGAAGTCAACTGCCTGATAGACCGCATGACCGAAGCCCAGCTTTTCATGCTGATAAACGAAATGCAGGCGTTTACCTATCTCCAAAATTGTATTCTCGTATTCCAGACATTCGGGATTCAGCTTCTGCAGATGCTCCTCCGGAAGGGGCTGCTGGAAGAAGTCCATATACTGTTTGCGCTCTTCCTCAGAACCCAATACCAGACATATTTCTTCGATACCGCTCTTAACCAGTTCTTCCAGCAATATCAGGATGACGGGCCTAACCATGCCATCGGCACAGAGGATAGGGAAAAAGTCTTTCTTCAACATACGGGTAGCGGGATAAAGGCGCGTGCCAAAGCCTGCAACCGGAATAATGGCCTTGCGGATGGTATGTACCGGCTTGATGGTCAGCTTAAAAGCAGTCATACCCTTACTGTTGAGATAGTCTACCAACTGTAGCTGGCTCTGCATATCGCGAGCAAGGAACTGGACGGAGCCGTCGCCATGGGAACCTACGCCCTTGCCACCAAACACCCAAGACTGCACCTGAGGGTCGCTCAAGGTTTCATGAAGCTTTGGAGCCCACAGGGCAGACGACATGGGAGCTATCTGCCTGTCAAAGAGAGCCTCCACCTCGGTCATCATCTTACCCAGCGCCTCCACCTCTCCGTTCGCCATATACGTGATAGCCCTTTGGACAAATTCGTGGTTACGCACACCGAGAGCCTCATGGAGCAACTGTTCATGCTCGTTTTCAGCAAAAGGATAAGCCTTGTTCAGGTCGGAGAGAATACGGATGGTGTCCTTGGAGCCTCCCAAGTCGGCAAACACCAGATGCAAAGCCTTCTTGACATTGAGCGCCTTGACCTCTATCTCATCTCCATCGAATATCATCAAGGTGGGCTTGACACCGAAAGCACAAGCCTGGTCCAGTCTGCCACAGCGCGATGAAGTGCGCTGCTCACCCAGATAAGCGATATTCATCTCGCCCAAAGTATTCAGGTTCAGACGGTACAACAGGTTAAAAGCCCTCGCCACCAGGACACAGATGGCAGCACTGCTGGACAGTCCGCTCTTGATGGGCAGCGTCATGTCGGTGATATGTATCTTCACGCCTCCCACCTTATACCATTCCAGCATATAGGAAGCCACACCGGCGCAATAACTGAAAAACGAACCTGAACGTGCCACCTGTTTCAGTTCCTGCTCATTCATCCTGCATGAAAAATCCTGCCACAGATGGGCTATCTCATGAGCAGAACTGGTCATTTCAAAAATACTGGATTTTTCCACTTCGGCATAGACACCCTGTTCTATACCTGTTACAATGGACATGCCGGGCAGGATATCGGCATTCATGGTTCTATAATGGCCAGCCCAATCGGTATGTTCACCAAAAAGACAAAGACGACCGGGCACGAATAATTTGATCATAACTGTGTTGTATTAAAGAGGTAAGATTAACCATGGTTTCGCTATAAGGCTTTAACTAACCATGCAAAGATAGTCAAAAAAAACAAAATAATTCACTTTTGTCTTATTTTATTTGGCAGAAATGAATATTTTCCTTACTTTTGCACCAAAACAATCCAAGCATACATCAACACTTTAAAAAAGAATTGCCTATCGATACACTCTTTACTTAATAACAAAAAAACATTAAGTATGAACAAAATTGATTGTATGACCGACGAAGAGTTGGCCTTACGATATACAGATGGTGACAATCAGGCGTTTGATGAATTGCTTGCCCGACATCAGGACAAACTGTTCACTTATATCATGTTTGTCGTTCGCGACCAAGACGTTGCCAACGACATCTTCCAAGATACGTTTGTAAAAATCATCACAAAACTGCAGGAAGGCAAATACAGCGATTCCGGCAAGTTTGGCTATTGGATCATCCGTATTGCACATAATGTCATTATGGACTGGTATCGGCTACAGAAAAACAGCCATATCATTGAACCAAAAGACAACAATCTGAGTAATCTTCGCGCCTTGTCTATCCTTGACAAAAACCGCGAGGACGAGATTGTCAAAGACCAGATCTTGCAGGACGTAAGACACATGATGGACAACCTGCCCGCTCCTCAAAGGGAGGTGGTCTATATGCGTTTCTACCAAGACTTGCCCTTCAAGGAAATAGCAGAAATAACGGGTGTCAGCATCAACACCGCATTAGGACGCATGCGCTATGCCGTGCTCAATCTCCGCAGAATGGCGAAAGAACACGACATTCAACTGGACGTTTACTAAATAATGATGGTAAACATTGGGGTTTATCATCACTAAATCAGGCAAACACCACCTTGCAACTGGCGCAATTCACGTATCGTGTCTTCAGGAGCAGCACTCTTGAAGACATAACTGCCACTTACCAAGACATCGACTCCGGCTTCAGCCAGACGTGGAGCCGTTTCACCCTGCACACCACCATCCACTTCGATGAGTGTGTGCAAGGACTTGCGCGCTATCATGGCACGCAGGCGCTTCACCTTGTCTAAGGTATTCTCAATGAATGCCTGTCCACCGAAACCGGGATTCACACTCATCAGCAATACCATATCCACATCTGGCAGAATATCCTCGAGCACTTCTACCGGCGTACTGGGATTCAAGGTAACGCCAGCTTTCATGCCTGCCTGATGTATTTCCTGAACGGTGCGGTGCAAATGTATGCAGGCTTCATAATGGACATTCATCATCATCGCGCCCAGCTTGGCTGTCTGACGGATATACTGCTCTGGATGAACAATCATAAAATGGACATCCAATGGCTTGGTACATTTGGCTGAAACAGCTTCCAAGACGGGGAATCCGAAGGATATATTTGGCACGAAGACCCCATCCATCACATCGAGATGAAGCCAGTCGGCTTCACTTCGGTTAATCATGTCTATCTCACTGTCAAGATGCAGGAAGTCAGCAGCGAGAAGTGAAGGTGAAACAATCATGATGCAACTCCTTTTCTTTTGTTGTTCAGTTCAGGCAGAAAGACACATGATTGCCATCTGCCATTTTCATAACCCGATAAGTATAGGCTATCTGCTTGATAAGCTTGATAGTACTCTTTCTCGGACTTGATTCTTCTTGTGTAAAATATGCCATAGGCTTCTCCTGTATTTATTCGTTCTTTCTATTAGTTAGAACGAGGAGAGCCGACATTTATTATAGGAAATGAGAAAAAAATAACGGACTAAATTTTAAGTACACATTCGGCAAGACTCTTCATTCCATTGACAAAGCTGTCTGCCATCATGCGCTTTTTGCCTGACAACTGCAGTTCCTTGAGCTGCAACAGTCCGTCGGCGGTAGCAACATAAAGGTTTTTCTTCTCTACCAACAGCTCGCCAGGAGCCATTCCGTCAAGACTGCGGTCGGTCTTGGATGTCTGGTAAATTTTCAGCACGGTCTCCTTACCGTCTGGTGATACCAGTGTCGTCCATGCACCGGGATAAGGACTAAGTCCACGCACAAAGTCATAGATCTGTTTCTGCCGCTGGTTCCAGCGAATCTCACAGGTTTCCTTGAATATCTTGGGGGCGTGGTGCAGGACAACATCCTTTCCTGTCAGCTGACTCTGGTCTACAGACTCGGGATGCCCATCAGCATCTATGATTTTCTGCAAAGTTTGCAGACAGATGTCGGCTCCCAGATGCATCAGACCATTGTAGACACTTTCCACATCAGCATCATCGGCTATATCATAAGGCAGTTGCATGATGATGCGTCCTGTATCTATATCATGGTCAAGGAAGAAGGTAGTGACACCGGTACGAGTCTCACCCCGGATGACTGCCCAGTTGATGGGAGCCGCCCCCCTATATTGAGGCAAGAGGGCTGCATGAACATTGAAGGTACCTAAAGCGGGCATATTCCATACCACTTCCGGCAACATCCTGAATGCTACCACTACCTGCAGGTTGGCTTGATACGAACGGAGCTGCTGCAGAAAAGCCTCATCCTTCATCCTGACAGGTTGAAGTACGGGCAGTCCCTGCTCTAAGGCATACTGCTTGACTGCCGAGGGCTGCAACACACTGCCGTGCCTGCCTACCGGCTTGTCGGGTTGGGTCACTACAGCCACTACCTGATAGCCATTGTCCACCAGGGCACGCAGGGTAGCAACGGCAAAATCGGGTGTTCCCATGAACACAATTCTTAAATCTTCCTTCTTCATTTCTCTGGTTCTTTGGTTATTCCTCACTCATATCTGCCACCATCTTGCGGTACATGCCCAGCATACGACGCCGAGAGATATACCCTTTGAGGTGCTGGTCTGCATCCAGGACGGGCAGCCAATCAGAATGAGTGGTATCAAATATCTTCATCACCTCTGCCATCGTCGCACTGTCATTCAAGGTGGCTGCAGGAGGCGACATCAACTGTTGGACACGGAAATGGTGGTACAGCTCAATACGGAACACGACATGACGAATCTTACTGAAATCGACTTCGCCAAGCAGGTTGCCTGCAGCATCCAAAACGGGAAGTACTACATTCTTGCTGCGACTCAACTTGTTCACCACCTCAGACAGATACATATCGGGCGAGAGCGGCAGATAGTTGCGGTCTATCACACTGTCCAGACTCATCAACGTCAATACGGCATGGTCTGTATGATGGGTTATCAGTTTGCCTTCCTTTGCCAATCGCATACCATAGATACTGTGGGGTTCAAAGAGATAGATGGTCAGATAAGAGCATACACTCACAATCATCAGTGGCAGAAAGAGGTCATAGCCACCGGTTATCTCCGCTATGAGGAAAATACCTGTCAAGGGGGCATGCATCACACCCGACATCACGCCCGCCATACCCAAGAGAGCGAAATTCTTTTCTGGCAGATAGACACCTACATGATAAATATTCCACAGATGGGCAAAGAGGAAACCGGCAAAACAGCCGATGAAAAGACTGGGTGCAAAGGTACCGCCACAGCCACCACCGCCATTGGTAGCAGAGGTAGCAACCACCTTGGTAAGCAATACCAGCGAGATATATACCACCAGCAAATCACTGTTGCCAGAAAAGAGAGAGTTATGGAGGATGGCATTCCAGTCGGCATTGTTCTGTCCGTTCAGCAGGAGGTTTATATCCCGATAGCCCTCACCATACAGAGAGGGAAAGAGAAAGATGAGCGAACTGAGCAGCACACCGCCGATGAGCAACTTGACGTAGGGTTTGTCTTTATACCGCGCAAAGATACCCTCACAGAAAGTCATGGTACGGATAAAATAGAGACTCACCAAACCACAGGTGATACCCAGCAGGATATTGCCAGGTACCCGCTCCACTATCCAAGGACTGTCCATCTGGAAAGTGAACAGAGCCGTAGACCCCCGGAAGATATAGGTAAAACAACATGCCGTCACACAGGATATAAGGATGGGCAGCAGAGATGCCATGGTCAAGTCGATCATCAATACCTCCAGCGTAAAGACCAGTCCGGCAATGGGAGCTTTAAAGATACCGGCAATGGCACCAGCCGAACCGCATCCCACCAAGAGCATGAGTGTCTTGTTGTCCATGCGGAACAGTTTGCCCAAATTGGAACCGATGGCAGAGCCTGTCAGTACGATAGGTGCCTCGGCTCCCACGGAACCTCCAAAACCGATAGTGATGGCAGAAGCGATGACTGATGACCAGCAGTTGTGACCGGGCAGACGACTGCGCTTGCTACTGATGGCATAAAGGATGCGCGTGATGCCATGACTGATATTGTCTTTCACGACATAACGCACAAAGAGAGAGGTGAGATAAATGCCTATGACAGGATAGACCAGGTAGAGCCAGTTGGCACTCTCACTGCGGAACTCGCCAGTGAGCAGAGCTCCTATCTGGTTGATGAGTCCATGGAGCACAAACGCCGCCACTGCCGAAAAGAATCCTACGCAAAAGGCGAGTATCAGTACAAACATGCGTTCGCTGATATGACTCTCACGCCAGGCGAGAATTTTCTCCATCAAGGTGGGTCGTTCTACCGTATCGTTCATTCTGTTGATATCCAATTGTTAATCCTTTCTGCTCTTATTGTCTTTTCTGCTGTTATAGGCAGACTAAGCGTTACTTTCTGATGATGCTGACCGTTCCATCCATACCCAGCTTAATGATGCTGGAGGGCTTATGGGGCTTATGTTCATTGCGACGGCTGAAGCACACATAATCAACAGCGTTGATGATTTCGGGGGCAATATCGCGATAGTTCTGGGCCGTCGGTTCTCCTGAGATATTGGCTGAGGTGGAAACGATGGCTTTCTGGAAGCGATAGCACAGCTCTCTGGAAAAATCCTCATGGGTGATGCGCAGGGCAATACTGCCATCTTCAGCTATCAGGTTTTCTGCCAGATTCACAGCTCCATCAAGAATCAAGGTCGTCGGTTTGTCCGCACATTCAAAAATGTCCCACGCTACATCGGGAACATTGCGGACATAGCGCTGAAGGCGGTTCTCGCTGTCTACCAGACATATCAGCGCCTTGCTGTCATCACGCTTCTTAATCTGATATACCTTGGCTACCGCCTCGGCATTGGTGGCATCACAGCCTATGCCCCACACAGTATCGGTTGGGTAAAGGATGACACCTCCCTTTCTCATGACTTCTACTGCATTTCTGATATCATCTTCTGTCTTCATGATTAAAACTCACTTGTAAAATGGAACTTGATTTTCTTGAAATCCTCCTGCGCCATGGAGAGTACATAACCACTGTCTGCCAAGAAGACATCCCTTCCGTCCTTATCCTTTGCCATATACTGGTACTTGCGCTTCTTGAAATTCTCCAGTTCTGCCTCATCATCACTCTCTATCCAACAGGCCTTGTAAAGATGGACGGGTTCCCAACGGCACTTGGCATTATATTCGTTCTCCAGACGATACTGAATAACTTCGAACTGAAGCTGACCAACCGTTCCGACAATCTTTCGGCCATTGAACTGGTTGACAAAGAGCTGCGCCACACCCTCGTCCATCAGTTGGTCTATACCTTTCTGCAACTGTTTGGATTTCATGGGGTCTGCATTCTCAATGTATTTGAACAGCTCCGGCGAAAAGCTGGGCAAGCCACGGAAATGAAGCTGCTCTCCTTCCGTCAGCGTGTCACCTATCTTGAAGATGCCATTGTCAGGCAGACCGACGATGTCGCCGGGCCAAGCCTCATCAATGGTACTCTTTCGCTGCGCCATAAACTGAGTGGGCGAGGAGAAACGCAACGTTTTCCCCTGACGCACATGCAGGTAGGGCTGATTACGCTGGAACTTTCCGCTGCATACCTTGCAGAAGGCAATACAAGAGCGATGATTAGGATCGATGTTGGCTGTTATCTTGAAGATGAAACCGGTAAACTTGTTTTCTTCCGGACTGACCATACGCTCCTCTGCCTTGGTGGGACGAGGACTGGGAGCTATCTCTACGAAACAATTGAGCAATTCCTGCACACCGAAATTGTTGAGTGCCGAACCGAAAAACACGGGAGCAACCTCTGCCTCACGGTAGTCTTCTACGTGGAACTCGGGATAGACACCATCCACCAGCTCAAGGTCTTCACGCAGTTTCTCTGCATCAGTTTCTCCTACGTGTCCGGGCAATTCGTCGCTGTTGATGTCAACCTCCACCTTTTCTGTCACTCGCTGCTTGTCAGGAGTAAAAAGGTCGAGTTTCTGCTCGTATATGTTATAAACGCCCTTGAACTTAGCTCCCTGATTGATAGGCCAACTGAGTGGTCGCACCTTGATTTCCAGTTCCTGCTCCAGTTCGTCCAGCAGGTCGAAGGGGTCTCTACCCTCGCGATCCATCTTGTTGATAAAGATGATGACGGGAGTCTTTCTCATTCGACAGACAGTCATGAGCTTGCGCGTCTGGGTTTCCACACCCTTGGCACTATCTACCACGATGATGGCTGAGTCGACTGCCGTCAAGGTACGGAAAGTATCTTCGGCAAAGTCCTGGTGACCTGGTGTGTCCAGAATATTGACCTTATAGTCATGATAATCAAACTCCATCACCGATGTTGACACTGAGATACCACGCTGTTTCTCAATGTCCATCCAGTCGGAAGTGGCAGTTTTTCTGATTTTGTTACTCTTCACAGCTCCTGCCACCTGTATCTGACCGCCGAAGAGAAGGAATTTCTCTGTCAGGGTCGTCTTTCCTGCGTCAGGGTGTGAAATGATTGCAAACGTTCTTCTTCTTTCTATCTCTTGATTCATAATGTCAGTCTTTTAGTGCTCGTATACATGTAGCGAGCGACTCCTCCCAATGGGGAATCTCCAGACCGAAGGTCTGCTTGATTTTGGTCTTGTCCAAGACGCTGTAGGCAGGTCGGTTGGCTGGTGTCGGATATTCTGATGTATGCAAGGGTTTGACCTTGCAGCTGTCAATACCTGCCAGGCGATGGATAGCCTTGGTGAAGTCGTACCAACTGGTAACGCCCTCGTTAGAGTAGTGATAAACACCGCTGACAATACCTTTCTCGATGATGGTCATGATAGCGGATGCCAAGTCTGCTGCATAAGTAGGAGTTCCTATCTGGTCGAAGATGACGCCCAGTTCCTCCTTTTCCTTGCCCAGACGTATCATGGTCTTCACGAAATTATTGCCAAAGGTACTGTAGAGCCATGCCGTGCGGATAATCACGTAATTCTTGCAAAACTTGCTGACACCCAGTTCGCCCGCCAGTTTGGTACTTCCATACACGCTGTCAGGTGCCGGCGTGTCGGTTTCTACATAAGGAGTATGGTGAGTGCCATCGAAGACGTAATCGGTAGAAATCTGGATGATGCTTCCTCCCCTCTTGGCAACCGACGCAGCCAAATAAGCGGGAGCCACCGTGTTCAGCGTAGTACAGAGTTCCTTGTTGCTCTCTGCCTTGTCCACTGCCGTATAAGCAGCACAGTTGACGATGCAGTCAATGGCGTGGCGCTGTACATAATCGTCCACTGCCAACTGGTTGGTAATATCGAGTTCGGCAACATCTGTATTGAAAAAAGTATGTTGCGGATAGTTCTTCTGCAACAGTTGCATTTCATTGCCCAGCTGTCCGTTGCAGCCTGTAATCAGTATATTCATGGTGATGCTGTGTATATGAATGTGTATGTAATTTTTTATCTGTATCTGAGTTTAGAACTCCAGGGGTTCTTCCTTATCTTTCTTATAATAGTCGCTGAGCATACCCACCAACGTACTGATTTCCTTGACAGCATGCTCAGTATTGGGTGTAATGGGCTTTTTCTGCAGGCGAAGCATCATCACACCATAGAGCGCATTGAAGCAGGTTTCCACCTCGTTTTCATCCTTGTTGGCTCCACGGTTGCGCAATTCCACAATAAAGGGCAACACTTTATAGTATTCAGCACTATAGAATGGGTATTTGCTGCTTTGCAACAGCTGCACATGCAGTTCTTCCATCTGTATAAGGGGCACCTTGTTGATTTGAAGATGGCCTTTTTCACGACACCCCTCCTGGTTCATCATCCTGATGAGATTGCCAAACCAGTCGGTCAGCTCTTCCTTCTGTCCGTCTGTATAGTCGAACAGGTCTACATATTCGTGTCTGATGCGCGAGAGCGAACATCCGAAGGCGCGGATGGTATCTTCTACCTGCCACATATAGAGCAGGTATTCGGCAATATTCTGGGTCCTTAACTGCTGTGAAATAAACATTTGGGTTAATGATTGATGAAAACGTCAGAAAAAACGATACAAGTTCGTCACCGTTCCGAAAAGGATGATGACCGAAAAGATGATGACCACAGCTCCGATAACCTGGTTGATGAGCCGGATGCCGTTGGTATCGAACTTACCCCTGATTTTGTCCACGAGCCATGTCAGTCCGAACCACCATAGCAGTGCTCCTGCCACGATACTGAGGAATCCGACAAACATCTCAAACGGATGGTCGGGCAGCACGAAAGCAAACTGAGCATAGGTGGCAAGGAAAAGGAATATAATCAGGGGATTGGAGAAGGTAACCAGGAAGGCCGTGATGGCATTATGGGTCAGCGTACCTTTGTTGTTACCCGACTGATGCATGTTTTTTGTAGGGTCGGTACGATAGGTATAGATACCGAAACCCAACAGCATCAGGCTTCCGGCAATCTGCAGATACCATCTGTACTGCTGATTATTGATAAAGTCCATGACATAGCTCATACCATAGCCGGCAATACCGGCATAAATAATGTCACTCAACGCCGCACCGATGCCTGTTATAAATCCATACCAACGCCCTTTATTCAGGGTTCGCTGCACGCACAACACACCTACCGGCCCCATCGGTGCCGATGCAATGATGCCGATTAGCATCCCCTTGAAGATGAAATCGAGTATATTTATATGTATAGGAAATGGCATAACGAGTGCAAAATTGCTAAATTTATATGAATTACACAAGTTTTTGAGGGTAAATCTTTGTTCCGTCGTACTTTTTTCTTAACTTTGCGCTCATCAACTTATCATTCACATTTACAAAAAAAGAATTTACTATGTCTAATTCCCAGACTATTCTTAAGCCTTATGTCATCGGTTTAGATCTCGGAGGTACCAATTCTGTCTTTGGTATCGTTGACAGCAGAGGCGACATTAAGGCAACTACCGCCATCAAAACTCAAGGCTTTGAACATGTAGAAGACTACGTGGCTGCTTCCGTAGAAGCCCTCCAGATTATCATCGACCAGGTGGGAGGTATAGAGAAAATCAAAGCAATGGGTATCGGAGCTCCTAACGCTAATTATTATAGCGGAACCATCGAACAGGCTACCAACATCGTATGGGGCAAGGGCATCGTGCCTCTGGCAGACATGTTCAGCAAGGCTTTGGGCATCCCTGTTGCCATCACCAACGATGCCAATGCGGCCGCCATCGGAGAAATGACCTACGGCGTGGCACGAGGCATGAAGAACTTTATCATGATTACCCTCGGAACAGGGGTCGGCTCGGGTGTCGTTGTCAACGGGCAGCTGGTTTATGGATGTGACGGCTTTGCCGGAGAGTTGGGACATGTAACGATGGTGCGTGAAAACGGTCGCTCCTGCGGATGCGGCAGAACCGGATGCCTGGAGGCTTATTGCTCTGCTACGGGAGTGGCACGTACAGCACGCGAGATGCTTGCCAACAGCGAGAAGCCATCACTGCTGCGCGACCTTGACCCTGAAGCCATCACCTCACTGGAAGTGAGCATCGCAGCAGGAAAGGGTGACGAACTTGCCAACGAGATTTTCCGCTTTACAGGAAAGATGCTGGGAGAGGCTTGTGCAGACTTCGCAACATTCTGCAGTCCTGAGGCTTTCGTCTTCTTCGGAGGACTTACCAAAGCTGGTGACCTGATTATGAATCCTATCCGCGAGGCTTACGATGCGCATGTTCTCAATATCTTCAAGGGCAAGGCGCAATTCCTCACCAGTTCACTCGACGGTGCTTCTGCTGCTGTCTTGGGTGCCAGTGCCTTGGGCTGGGATTTGAGATGATGGGGAAGCGTTTCAAG
>CAMAHD010000062.1 GCA_945834405.1 uncultured Prevotella sp.
TCGTTACAAATCAGATGCAGCTTGAAGCCAAAGAACCATCCCATGGAACACTTGCATCTTTGCGCAATGCCCCTGAACACCTTGTGGATATCATATTGACGGTGGGAATGAACAGAACCCAGCTGAATTATTTCTGCAAATACAACTGACCGTTTCGAATCACCACTCCCTTGTATGAATCGGCTACGCGCTGGCCGGAAAGACTGTAGGCAGAGCCGCCGGTGCTGACAGCGCCTGACGCATACATATCCGTGATGCCCAATGACAGATGGTCGATATAGTCGGGAAGGTAATAGCTGAGATGAGGGGGCTGGTTGTAGGCTGACGTCTGCCATACCGTTGCCATACGGTAATGGTGGTCGTGCATGAGGCAGGGAACGCGATGGGCAGATTCGTAGGGAGTGGAGAAGATGTAAAGATGGGAGCGGGAGGCTCGGTCGTAGTAGATCTGTTCTTCACGCCAGTCGCCGAAGATGTCTGCCTGCAGGTTGGGGGTATACTTGATGAGATTGGTGCCTATGCCATAGACCGAAGGCATGTCAATCAGGACACTTTGTCCTTTCTTCACGCCTCCCCATTTGTAGATGATGCCCGTCTCGGTCAGCTCCTCCTGCACATCACCGTCCCAATAGGTGCGGAAGTTGGCTGCTGGCCTCTTGGTACCTACTATCTCACCCTCGGCGGTATAGAAATTCTGACTATATCCCCAATACTCGCATCCTCGATAGTTCGCATCTACGTCGGCACACACGCCGCGACCCACATCGGTGCCCGTGAACTGGCCGCTGAGATGCTCGCCTGTCAGAGCATCGTGCATCTCAATGCCGTAGAGGGCCGTCAGCTCTTCGTGAACCATCATTACTTCGAGTCCGGGACGGTCGGGCATGAGGTCGCCCACGTGAAGGGCATCGCCATGGCCGAGACCGGTACGATAGATGAGGGTGCCATCGTCGTCAATGGCACACGAACCGAAGATAATCTCGTCGCGCATGTCGCCGTCGACATCTGCCACCTGTACGGAATGGGCACCCTCGCCGCTGGCACCTATACCTCCCGTGATGTCAGCGTGGAGCCATCTGCTCTTCAGCTCCTTGCCGTCAAAATCTACAGCCCAGAGAAAGGCAGCCGTATAATACCCCCTGCACATCACCAGCGAGGGATGCGCTCCGTCGAGATATGCCACAGCAGCCAGGTAGCGTTCGGAGCGGTTGCCGTAGGAGTCGCCCCAGTCGCTGTTTGGGATGATGTGGCGTGACGGCTGGTAGGGGATGGTAGAGAGAGCTTCGCCCGTAAGACCGCTGAACACGGTGAGATATTCAGGACCCGTGGTGATGGTGCCGAGACTGGAAGAGGCTGAAGAGCGATAGTCCGCATCGGCAGCATCATCGCCGAGCAATACGGGGATGCCCTTGCCGTCGATGGTGCCCGGAGCCGTCTTGCAGGCCACTTCAGCCTTGCCGTCGCCATCGAGGTCGTAAACCATCAGCTGGGTATAGTGAGCGCCCGCGCGGATATTCTTCCCAAGGTCGATGCGCCAGAGGTGGGTGCCGTCCATCCTGTAGCCGTCGATGAGGACAGGACCGGTATAGCTGACCTGAGAGTTGTCTTTCTGTCCCGCACCCTTGGAAGAGCTGTTCTTCTCCTCGCCGTAGTTGCAGGGGTCCCATTTCATGATGATTTCGTACTCATGGTCGCCGTCGACGTCAGCCACCATACAGTCACCGGGCACGTATTCGTACTTGCCAGAAGGCGTTTCGCCCCACTGGGGACGATTGATGGGGATGTCGAGATAGCCTTTGGTCAGCATCACCGCCTCGGTCGTCTCCATCGTTTCGCCGTTGCTGACGGACTCCACGGTATAGCGGTCGCTCGCCTTGCCCTGCCTGTCCCAGTAGTTGGTCTTGGTGCTGAGAGGTGAGTCGTTGAGCTTGTTGCCGTTGCGGTATATGTTGAAGCTGATGTCGGAAGGGTCGTTGATGAGCCAACGCCAGTTGACCAGATAACCCGAACTGGCTTTGGTGGCAATGGCACCTCTTGACAGCGGTTCGGGGTCGAGCACGAAAGGTCTGCCACTGAAAGGAAGATGCAGGGGAACGTCTATCCTCGTCTCTGCCACCTCCGAACGTTTCATCCCCGCCTTGACGGCGTATGCACGGATGCGGCAGGAGCGGCCCGGAGATACCGTTCCGCTGTAAGGGATGGCATAATCCCACGCATTGGCATGGTCGACGAGACAGTAGTAGATGTCGGCTCCCTGAGTGTCGCAGCTGACGGAAAAGGAGGTGCCGTCGACGGATATCACGGGGGTAGCCACCTTGTCGCCCTCGCCCGGAGAGAGTACCGTGACAGACTGGATGATGACACCCGCGGTAGGCGTGAAACCTACTGTTCCGCTGCCCGTTACCGTAAACTCGTAGGTCTTGTAGGACGAGGCGGTATAGGTGTCGTCGCCAACAAGGCCTTCCATGTTGCGTATCGACTTGATGCCGGCTGAGTTTTTTGACGATGACTTGATTTTCACCTGTACCAGATTGTCTTTGCCGAGGCCATCAAACGACACTTCGGCAGAGCGTTGCAACTGCAAGCCGTTATTGCTCGACTCCGCTTTCCAGAGCAGCAGACTGCCTGCTTCTACGCCCTTGCCAACCACGATGCCTTCATATTCGGAGATGAGACTGCCATTGGCTTTGAGGGGAGTGCCGTCGGTTGTAAACTTGTTGACGTAACGGCCTTTTGAGTTCCAGTCCCAATGCTCCGTGTCGGCTTCGAGATGGTCTACAGACTCCTGACTCAGGGACTTGAAATTCCACGTTTTCACAATGTTGTAACCGCTCTGTCCAGCAATGGAGTTGCATACGAACAGGACAAGCAACAATACAAGATTCTTCTTTTTCATGTCTTAGTAGTAATAGTAGTTTTGTCGAAATAGATAGTAGTTTCGGCAAAAGTAATCATAAATTCACGAAATCTACCATCTGATGGCTGATAATTCCTGATATTTACAGTTTGTTAACCATCGTGATGCAAATCCCGTTTCACGGTCCTCAGACGACAGTTTGCCTTCCATCATCAACGTTGGTCTCTTGCAATGCTTTTTTTTGAACATTACTTACCGTTATTTCATTGTTTTTGAATAATATTTACTATCTTTGCAAGGTCGATATATGATTCAAGTTCGCATGTGCTCCTTTTATCTTCATTTATCTACCTGTTACTACTTGCAAAAGTTGAATATATAAAAAATAAAATGCAAATGAAAAGACAGTTTGTTTTACTTTGGTCTATGATTCTGGTGATGGTAGGCGCGTATGCTGCCCCCAGAAGTCTGCAGCAGGCGAGGAAGATTGCTGCCAGACAGATGAGTCAGAAGGGATTGAAAGAATTCAATCCACAGCTGGTAGGGAGTCTTTCGCTGAAACAGAAGGCTGCCGGAGTTTCTGAAACGTCCAGTTACTATTATGTCTTCAACAATCAGAAAGACGATGGATTTGTGATAGTGTCGGGTGACGACCGTATGCCCGAATTGATTGGCTATTCAAGGCGAGGAACGATGGGAGATGAGCTGCCACCGCAACTGGAGGCTTTTCTTGCCGCCTACCGGGCTACCGTTGATGAAGTGAAGAAGGGGACTGAAGAGGCTGTCTTCAATGCCTCTCTGTCGAGCCAGTTGCAGCAGGCAGAAGCCTGTCAGGCCATAGAACCTCTTCTGGGAGACATCGCCTGGGGACAGGATGCGCCCTTCAACAACGACTGTCCTGTGTTGGGCGGCGGCGGAAGAGCCGTCACGGGATGTGTGGCTACTGCTCTCTCGCAGCTGATGTACTACCATCAGTGGCCCGACACGCTGCTGACCGACATCCCCTCGTATACTACCCCCAGCGGCATCCGTCTGGACAGTGTCTATGCAGGAGAGGTTTATCAGTGGAGCTCGATGCTGCCCTGCTATAGCGGTGCCAACTACACTGAAGAAGAGGCGATGGCTGTGGCTAAACTGTTGAGCCATGTGGGAAGAGCCTGCGAAATGGATTACGGACTGTCTTCGGGAGCTCAACTGCCCGTGGACGTTCTGGTGAAGTATTTTGGATATGACCCTGACATCGCTACCTATGTCAAGAGGTCGGGCTATTCGCTGAAAGAATGGAAACAGCTGATAATCAATGAACTTAATGCCAAAAGACCCGTATATCTGTCGGGTCAGTCGTATGACAGTTATGGAAATGCGTCCGGTCATGCCTTCCTCTGTGACGGTGTGGATGAAGAAGGCTTGTTCCATATCAACTGGGGATGGAACGGCTATCTGAATGGCTATTTCGACATCACCGTGCTCAATCCCGAAGGTTCAGGAACGGGAGGAACGGACTCGGGTGAGGGATATGACATGGAGGTGGACATGCTGATAGGTATCGCCAAGGACAATGGACTGAAGGATAATCCTTTGGTGGAGAATCTGGCACTGCTGGAGGCCGACAGGCTGAGGGGTGTCAATATCACCACTGCCATCCGAAACAATGCCAGCGAAAAATTTGGGCTGACGGCACACTACGAATTCTCCAACAGCAGCGGCAGACAGTTCGTAGGCAAGGTGGCTCTCGGCATTCAGCAGGAGAACGGAAGCTGGCTGCCCTTATCCACTGCCTATTCGCTCAAGCTGGATGACGCTTACAGAAATCCGGACATGAGTATTCAACTCAGTTATGCCTTCCCCGTCGGCAATACCGTGTTGTATCTGCTTGAAAACAACGGATATGGATGGCATCCGGTCAATCATGCAGCCCATCATGCCATCGTGCTCAAAGCTACCGAAACCCGACTCGACCAGATGGAGAACAAGATAGCTGCCACCATCACTGCCGAAGGCAGTCTGACGGCTGCCACCAAGGGAAAACTGAAGGTAGAGGTGACGAACAGCTCGATGACTACCTATCTCGGACGTGTATACATCTTCTGTAACTCGCAGAACGTCAAGCCCGACACTTATTCGATGGCAATACCCGTAGCACTGGAGGTAGGAGAGTCGGCAGAGCTGCAAATAGAGGTGAAGCCCCAGGCGGCGGGCTCCTACTATGTATGGGCTTGTGATGACAAGGGACAGGAAATAGGTCACTCTGACGCCATCACGGTTGACAAGGTAGGCGTGCCCGTATACTCGCTGGTGGAATTTGGCGTCAATGCTACCTCCGACCGTGAAGTATGCTCTGTCTTCGGTGCGTATAACACCTATTTAAATAAGGTGTATAACGACAGCGTCTTCTTTACCTATGGAATACAGAACGAAGGAGCTGACGGAACGCTTACCCTGCAGTTCCTCCATCAGGCGGCACCCTCGGGGTCGCTTTATGGCAATGTGGTCTATACCACCACGGTGGATGTGCCTTCAGGAGAAATCACTTACGTCAGCGTGCCTGCCAAGAATGCTACTCCTGGCTCGATGGCTGCCTGTGCTCTCTATGGCGCTTCTGCCACCGTGAGTCTGGACCCCTCGCTCTTTACCATGACGATGGAGGACGGAAAACAGACGCAGTTTGTAGTAACGGCTTCGGGAGCAAGATTGTATTGCTATTTCGCCTATATGGCTGGTCCGCTGACAGATACGGACAATCATGTCACCTTCTGTATGCTCGATGACAACGAGGCTCGTATCACACGTATAGCACCCGAAACAACAGGAACATTGAATCTGACAGAACTCAATCATGGCATGGAGAACTCGGCTGTAAAGGTCACCACGGCGAGTATAGCCAAGGGTGCCTTGAAGGATTGCAAGTCGGTGACAAACGTGAATATTGGGTCGCTTGTACAGAGCGTCGAAAAAGGTGCTTTCGAGGGCTTGAATCCCAATGCCATCATCTATTCTGTTGCCAGCTTCGCCAACGAACCGCAAACCAATTTTGTGGTCAATGGACTGTGTGACAGTCTCGTGCTGGTGGGAAGCGATTACCCTTATCAGGCAGAGGCTCCGTTCACGGCACGTACGGCGGTTTTCGACCTTTCGACATTCGAACGTCAGGGTAAGTACGCCACTCTTGCCTTGCCTTTTGTAAGTCAGAGCAGCGATGTACGCTATCTGGAACTGGTGAAGGTAGAAGGTGAGGCTGCCGTCTTCCAGCAGGTGGACAGTGCTTGTGCTGACGTGCCTTATCTGCTGGTATGGGACGAACAGGCGGATGGCAGACGCTTGCAGGCATGGAATGTAGGCATACAACCCGCACAAGCTTTCTCTGTGGCAGGTAACGAGAAGAATATGCTGGCTTTTGTATATAACAAACAGGGTATCGACCTGGGCTCTATGGAGTTAGGACAAATCAAATTCCATCGTGTGTCGGCTGATGGAAAGCTCGTCGCCATGCCTTCTGCTGACCAGATGATGGAGAACTTCAGGGGGGGACTGGTCTCTCTGACAGAGGTTCCCGATGAACTGAACATCATCGATATGACCGACATGGGTATCGACCGGATTGCTGATGAAAAGACCGGATTGGAATATAAGCTGGGCAAGGGATTCGTACAGCTGAGCTCCGGCACCGAACAGTACGTCAAGGTGTATACGCTGGACGGACGCTTGGTGACATCCCTCCGCGTGGTTCCCGGAAAAACAGCCCTGATAGCGCTGCCGGCCGGCGTATATGTGGTGGGTGGACGTCAGGTGGCGATCCCCGGCATGTCTTATTAGAACCATATAATCAACAATCGACAGTGAAGGAATTTTTGGGAGTGAAGGAGTTAGGGAATTAACTCCTTCACTCCCAAAATAGTCTTATTTCCTTGTCTCCTTTCCTCTTTATTTCCTTTCCTTTCTTATTTCCTTTCCTCTTTATTTCCTTGTCTTCTGATCTTCTTGTCTCTTTCCCTCCTTATCTCCCTCTTACTTGATATGGCAGTGCTTTTGTATTTTCATAACAGTTATAATTTGCAGGGATGAAGAATTATTGTTACCTTTGCCGCCCAAGTAATGATAATAACGAAAGCTTATGAAATTGAAACGACTGATGACATGGCTGGTCTTCCTCTGCCTCTTGGGAGCGGTGCAGACCGTCATGGGACAGGATGAATCGGAAGCTGATTCGAATATTGCCACTCAGGAGGCTGTCAATATGGAGGCTGATGAAGTAGGGGAAGAGGAAGTGGGGTTTCACCAGATTCTGAAAACCAAGTTCCTGGAAGGAAACGCTGCCTTTATGTCTCTCGTTGCACTCGCGCTGGTCTTGGGACTCGCTTTCTGTATCGAACGACTCATCTATCTGACGCTATCTGAGGTAGATGCGAAAAAACTGATGCAACAGGTGGGAGGACTCTTGGAAAACGACAAGGTGGACGAAGCCAAGAACCTCTGCAGAAATACACGAGGACCCGTGGCATCCATCTGCTATCAGGGATTGCTGAGAATCAAAGACAATACGGACAGTATTGAACGTAGTATCGCATCGTATGGAGCTGTCCAGACGGCCAATCTCGACAAGGGATGTACATGGATCAACCTTTTCATCACCATAGCCCCCTCGCTCGGATTTCTTGGAACAGTAATCGGTATGGTTATCGCTTTCGACCAGATACGACTGGCGGGAGACATCAATGCCTCTGTCGTCGCTTCGGGTATGAAGTTCGCACTCATTACAACAATCTTCGGTATCATCGTGGCTCTCATTCTGCAGGTGTTCTACAATTATATCCTCTCTAAGATTGAACATATCACCTCGCAGATGGAAGAGTCTGCCATCGTCCTGATGGATGAGATAGTAAGGTATAAACAGCGCAACCATGACTAAGAACGGCTTGCTCACCAGACTCGGCAAACGCTCCGCGTTCAGCCTCTCGCATACCATCCTGCTGTTGCTGGTGGCACTTACGGCATTGGTGTTCGGAGCTTTCTATGCCGTGGGGTTTGACACTCCGTATGTCGAGGATGTGACGATGGTTGACCCTCTGCTTACTGATTTGCTCTTGGGATTTGTTGATGTACTGCTTCTCGTTACGGTCGTTGTCTGCGGCATCTCCCTGTACAGAGAATGGCGCTTGCGCAAGAGTGAGGCTGTCGCAACAAGCGCAATAGCGGCAAAGAAAATCGTGATGGGCGTCTCTGCAATGGGCGTACTGATCATGATGCTGACGTTTCTGTTAGGATCTGAAGAGGCGGTCATGGTCAATGGAGAGGCGTATACCGACTCGTTTTGGCTGAAACTGACGGATATGTTTATCAACACTGCGATGGTGCTTATACTCGTCGCAATAGCTGTTGCCGTTTATGGCGGACTGGGACTGAACAGAAGAAAGAAGCATGAGAAAGTTTAATTTCCGAAGGAGAAAAGTACCCGGACTCAATACAACGTCCACCGCAGACATATCGTTTATGCTGCTGGTGTTCTTCCTGATGACCACTTCGCTCAATAAAGAGAAGGGGGTGGGAAGACTATTGCCGCCGCCTGCTGATACCACACAGGTGAACAGATTGGAGGTGAAGAAGGAGGAACTGATGTGGCTGACGATTGACGAGGATAACAGGATGCGCTGTGACGGGGAAGCCATGGGATTGGACGAGATGAAGAAAAAGGTGAAACAGTTTATTGCCGGAAAACCACAGACACACGTGGTGAGTATTGCGTCCGACCCACAGGCTGACTACGAACACTATTTCTTGGTGCAGCACGCTGTAATTCAGGCTTATAGAGAATTGCGCGATGATTATGCCAGCAGAACTTTCGGAAAACCTCTCGCAAAGTGTTCCGCTGAGCAGAGGACAGAAGTTGTGAAGAAATGGCCGCAGAGAATAGCCGACAGTGTGGAAGACATGAGTGCGGATACAGAGAAAGGAGGGGAGAGATGAGCCTGATCAAGACTAACAGAAGAAAAATGCCGGAACTGAACATGGCTTCCATGCCCGACCTGGTGTTTACCGTGCTTTTCTTTTTCATGATTGTGACACATATCAGGGAGGTTCCCGTCAAGGTGAAATACCAGACACCCAAAGCACAGAAACTTGACCGGCTGGTAAGAAAGACGGCTGTTACATATATATATATAGGTGTAACCGAGGAGGGAAGAACCGCTGACGGAAAGGCAGGCAAAGAGAAAAAGGCGGTGGTGCAGCTGAATGACAAACTGACAGGAACGGACGACATCAGGGCGTTTATCATGCAGGAAAGGGAGCGTATGGCTCCTGAAGACCTGCAGAAAATGACCGTGAACATCAGAGCCGACAAAAAAACGCCCATGAGTATCATCGGAAAAGTGAAAGATGAATTGCAGCAGGCTAAGGCGCTGAGAATCTATTTTTCAGCAGATGAAATACCAGAAAACTGACATTTTGTTATGATTTGTATCATTTTGGGACTGATTTGTTTGCATTTTCCAATTTTTTCAGTAACTTTGTGGGCAAATTATTAAGATTATGGTGTATCAAAGATTAGACAAACTTGACAAGCAGATTCTGAGACTGATAGCAGAAGATGCCAGAATCCCATTCCTGGAAGTGGCAAGAGCATGTAACGTAAGTGGAGCTGCCATTCATCAAAGAATACAGAAACTCACACAATGGGGAATACTGAAAGGCTCTCAGTTTGTAATTGATCCCGAAAAAATAGGCTATGAGACTTGTGCTTATATCGGACTGAACCTTAGAAATCCTGAACGCTTTGATGAGGTGGTTGAGGCTTTGAAGAAAATACCCGAAGTAGTGGAATGTCACTATACAACAGGAGACTTTGACATGTTCATCAAGATTTATGCCCTCAACAACCACCATCTGCTCAATATCATTCATGACAAACTGCAGCCTTTGGGACTCGCAAGAAGTGAAACCATCATTTCATTCAATTCGGCCATTGACAGGCAATTGCCTATTGTGGATATTCCGGTGGTAGATGACGATGATGACAATGAATAACATAAATAATGTTAAGCAGTAGAGGCTCTTTGAACAAAATGTGCTAACTTTGCAGTAATTTTGAATCAAAAGCTGAAGAAGCGTGAAAATAAAAGATGTTTTGAACGCCCTTGAACGTTTCGCGCCTCTGCCCTTGCAGGAAGACTGGGACAATGCCGGCCTGCAAATCGGATTGACAGAGGCGGATGTATCAGGGGCTTTATTGTGCCTTGACGTCAACGAAAAGGTCATTGACGAGGCGGTGAAGCGCGGATGTAACCTCGTGGTAGCTCATCATCCCCTCTTGTTCAGAGGGCTGAAGACAATATCCGACCGTAACTACGTGCAGAGAACCGTGATGAAAGCCATACAGAAACAGGTGGCGGTAGTTGCCATGCACACCAATATGGATAATGCCAAGGAGGGCGTCAATTACAGAATGGCGGAACATCTGAAACTCAGGGATATCCATTTCTTCGCAGAAAAGAATGTGCAGGGTATCGAGGCGGGAAGTGGAGTTGTGGGACTGCTCCAACAGCCAATGGACGCTGAAGACTTTGTACACTTGGTGAAGGAGACTTTTCACGTGGAATGTGCCTGCTGCAATGAATTGCTGGAAAGGAAAATTGCCAAAGTGGCTATATGTGGCGGAGCGGGAGACTTCCTGCTCGAACAAGCCGTTGAAACAGGTGCCGATGCATTCATTACAGGTGAAATGCACTATCATGTCTATTTCGGACAGGAGCAACGAATACAGATCTGCGTCATCGGGCACTACCAAAGCGAACAGTTTACCGCTGAAATATTCCGGGATATCATACAGAAGGAGTGCCCCGGAGTCAAAACCTTCATAGCAGAAACAAATACAAACCCTATAATATATTTATAATTTATGGCAAAAAAAGATCCTACAGACTTGTCAGTAGAAGAGAAGCTGAAAACTCTCTACCAGTTGCAAACAGCCCTTTCGGCCATCGATGAAAAAAGAGCACTCAGAGGTGAACTGCCACTCGAAGTGCAGGACTTGGAGGATGAAATAGAGGGACTGACAACGCGTATCGAGAAAATAGGAAAGGATATCGCAGACTTCCAGAAAGCTGTGTTGCAAAAGAAGGGGGAAATAGAAGAAGCTCAGATGAGCGTCGCCCGATATAAGAGTCAGCTCGACGAAGTGAAGAACAACCGTGAGTATGATACCCTCAGCAAGGAAATCGAGTATCAGACACTCGAAATCGAGCTCTGTAACAAGAAAATCAGAGAGGCCCAATTCAGAATCGAAGACAAAACTGCCGAACTCCAGGCTAATGAAAAGACCGTAGAGGAACGCAAAAGTGACCTCGAAATCAAGAAGAATGAGCTGGACGAAATCATGGAGGAAACCAGAGCCGAAGAGGAAAAACTCAGAGCTAAGGTGAAAGAACTGGAACTGAAAATCGAACCTCGTCTGCTCGCATCGTTCAAGAGAATAAGAAAAAGTGCACGAAACGGACTCGGTATCGTATACGTTCAGCGTGACGCTTGTGGTGGTTGTTTCAACAAAATACCGCCACAGAGACAACTGGATATCAAGATGCACAAAAAAATCATCGTCTGTGAGTATTGTGGACGTATTATGATTGACCCAGAACTCGCTGGAGTAAAGATAGATACATCTGAATTGGATGATAAAAAGAAGACTACCAGAAAACGTGCAATTAGAAAAACTCTCAAGTCTGAAGAGTAAATCGTACTTTCGGACCTTATGTTGATATGATTCTATTGGGATTATACCAGAAATTTTTACATATTATCATGAAGGGAACAAAGGGCTGCAAACAGTTGCTTTGTTCCTTCTTTTTTTGCTGCTTGGCTGTAGAGCTGTTTGCGCAGGAACAGAAGTGGGAGGAACTGTTCAATCAGATGGTGGAGATGGAAGACGAAGATGTGGCGTGGGAGGTGATGTATGAAGAACTGTGTGATCTGGAGCAGAATCCTGTCAATCTGAACGTGGCAGATAAAGGGGATTTGGAACGGGTCCCGTTCTTGACGGATGAACAGATTGAAGATATTCTTTACTATATCTACTGTTATGGACCGATGAAATCAAAGGGTGAACTCTTGTTCATTGAGTCGCTCGACTACTTCAGAAGGAAATTGCTTTATCACTTCATTACCATAGAGGAACCGAAAAACGAACGAAAAAAGTCGTTCGCAGAGATGGTCGCTAAAGGAAAAAACACCTTGACGGGGGAATTGAAAGTGCCATTATATGAACATGAAGGGGATAAAAATGGCTATCTGGGCTACGGATATAAACACTCCATCAGGTATGAAAAGTCCTATGGAACCAGGCTGAAGATGGGTATCGTGGCAGCTCAGGATGCCGGAGAACCTTTCTTTTCCTATCCTAACAAGATGGGCTATGACTATTATTCTCCATATCTTCTGCTGAAGGGCGATGGCTTGTTGGAGACTCTTGCCATCGGAAGGTACAGATGGTCTGTGGGGATGGGGTTGGTGTCGGGTAATTCATTCTCGTTGGGAAAAATGGCTATGGTGACTTCATTGGGGCGATCGACTACGGGAATCAGGGCGTATACTTCCCGTTCAGAAGCTGATTATTATCAGGGGAGTGCAGCAGCGCTGAGGCTGTCTAAAAGCTGGAAAATGACTGCATTCGTTTCCTACAGGGCTTGGGATGCTACTTTGAACGATGACAGTACTGCCGCTACCATGATTACCACTGGCTACCATAGGACGGCTGGGGAGATTGCCAAAAAGAACAATATGCACGAGTGGTCGGTTGGGGCTGATATCCAATGGTACACAGGCAAATATTGGCTCGGAACAACTGCTATGGTCTCGCAGTTGGACAGAATATTGCAGCCTAATAGCGCTGTTGCCTATCGGAAGTTCTATCCTCAAGGTCAGAATTTCTTTAATATGTCGCTCTATTACGGATACAGGACGTATCTGTTCGAACTTAAAGGGGAGACGGCTATCGATAAGAACAGGGCATTGGCAACAGTGAATTCCTTTTCGCTCGCTGCAGGAAGGAACATTCGCTTGTTGATGGTGCAAAGATTCTATTCTTATCGCTATGCAGCTCTGCACGCTCATGGATTTGGAAATAATTCTAAAACGCAGAACGAGAGCGGACTGATGGTGGGGATGGACTGGTGTTTTTTGCCCAAATGGAAGTGTTTGGCTTATGCCGACTGGGCTTATTATCCTTGGCACAGAGCGCTTGCAAGGGGAAATTCTTACGATTTTGACTGTCAGGCAAACTTGATTTATGAGGCAAAACCATGGTCGTTACAGACTAAATACAAGGCAATCATGAGGCAAAGAAACGTGGAGAACAAGCCGTTGCCCATGAATCATTGGTGGCATAAGTGGTCTGCAAGGGCAACGATGAGTGTGAATGATGCATGGAAATGGACGATACAAACGGATGTTGTCAGGGACGCTTCTGAGCTGTCATGGGGATGGATGGCTCACATGGTCCTGGAAAGAAACTGGCAGAATGGCCTCCTGAATCTGTCTGGCGGATATTTCAATACCGATGATTATAACAGTCGTATCTATATCTACGAGAAAGGACTGAGATACTCTTTTTCTTATCCGATGTTCTATGGTGAGGGTATCAGATACGCCTTGATGGCTAAGATGGAAGTGCTGAAGAACGTACAGATGACGGCGAAAATAGGGGTCTCAAACTATTTTGACAGGTCTTTCATCGGCAGTTCTCTACAGATGATTAAACACTCATCGAAGGCAGATGTGGAACTGCAGGCACAATGGAAATTTTAAGCTAAGTAAAATGATCAAATAATACGGGAAGTTATTCCTCCACTATCGTTCAAATTATACAGGAAGTTTTTTCGCCATCACTAGCCGTGACAGAATGTTTCTTGTGAGAGTGAGGCATAGTCGGGAATGTCTGGAAGCAGGGTGTACTCATGCCTTTCATAGTCCGCTTCACAGACAATATGATGCTCTCCATTACTCAAAAACAGATAACGGACATGAAGCAGACTGTTGTAGCTGGTCACTTGTTGAAACACCTTTTCGTCTAACTTCACGTGGGGGGCTTTATACTCTATGATTGCCAGAGGCTGGAGTGATTTATCATATAATATGGTGTCACAGCGCAGCTTCTTCTCGCCAACCTGTATCTCTACCTCATTGGCAAGATAAGCGCGAGGATAACCTTTGTTTGTTATCAGATAGTTTACAAAATGCTGTCTGACCCATTCCTCTGGGGTCAGTTTGACGTATCTCCGGCGGAGTATGTCCAGAATATAGTACTTTTCGCCTGTCTTGCGGAGGCTATAATGGAAGGGCGGTAAACTCGATTTAGTCATTTTTTTTATAGAAAATGGGGCTTGGAGATGTCTTTTATGGCATAATTATTTTGTTTTGTCTTCAGCTTGCTGTAACTTTGCACTGACAATCATGTCTGTGGAGAAGCAGCAGCCAAAATGACCGCTGCCTGCCAAAGGGCATCTTCATGCAAAGGTAATGCAAAAACTGCATATTCCAAAGTTTTTAATCAAAAATTTCATTCATATGGCTGCTCCAAAACAAGCTGCAAAACAAACGGCTACTGCCGATACCATTATCAGAGATGTCAAAGCAAAGATGTTCGCCCCTGTATATTATCTGATGGGGGCTGAGACTTATTACATCGACCTCATAGCCAATGCTATCGTTGAAAATGCTTTGATGCCAGAAGAATGTGATTTCAATCTGACCGTTCTTTATGGACCAGATACGACTGCCGCACAGGTGGTTGATGTGGCTCGAAGGTATCCCATGATGTCTGACAGGCAGGTCGTAATGGTGAAAGAAGCGCAGAATCTGAAGCACCTGGAACCGCTTGAGGCATATCTCAAACAACCACAAGCTTCTACGGTTTTGGTGTTGTGCCATAAGAATGGTACTATCGACAGAAGGAAAAAGGTGGCACAGATGATTGAACAGAAAGGGGTGCTCTTCGAGAGTAAGCAGTTGAAAGATAGGGATTTGATTCCCTTCATTGAAAAATATCTTATGCAGAGGGGAGCGACCATTGATCTGAAATCCCAACAGATTATTGCCGATTCAATTGGAGCGGACTTGAATAGATTGGTGGGAGAATTGGATAAGCTGCTCATTGCTTTATCGAGTGATGACAAGAGGGTAACACCAGCTTTGGTGGAAAAGCAAATCGGGGTGAGCAAGGATTTTAATGTGTTCGAACTGAAGGATGCCATTGCCAACAGGAATGTTTTTAAGGCTAACCAAATCATCAAGTATTTCAATGATAATCCCAAATCGGTAAACTTCTTCTATCTGGTGCCTTTCCTCTTCGCTTATTTCCAGAATCTAATGATTGCCTATTATTGTCCGCAGAAGAACAACCCGGATGCCCTGGCTGCCTGGCTCGACTTGAAATTTTCATGGTCTACCAAGGAGTATTTGTCTGGAATGAGAAACTACTCCGGAGTGAAGGTAATGCAGATTATTTCAAAAATCAGAGAGATTGATGCAAAAGGGAAGGGCTTGGATAATCCATCTACTTCAACAGGAGAGCTTCTGAAGGAACTGATCTTTTTTATCATGCATTGAGAAGGTATTTCATCCCTTTCTTTTCTGGCAGTCATGTCTACCTTTGATTGCCAGTTTTTCTGTCCCTTTGTTGCCAGTTTTTCTGTCCTTT
>CAMAHD010000063.1 GCA_945834405.1 uncultured Prevotella sp.
AACACAAGATTTATCATACAAAATCAAAGGATTTTACTTGATTTCAAAGAATCAACTGAATTAAGTTGATTTGTGCCGATAGTAAAGTTTAAGGGAATGCACATTCAAGTCAAACGGTGAGAATATCACCAAAACAGCCGTCATCAGCGATGACCTGTCAACGCTGAGTAAGTCAAAAAAAACGAGGCAACGGATATCATTGATGACTTCATGACAGAGGACGAAATATGGATCATCTTCTTTGAGGTCAGCGACCGTCTGGGCTATGAAGTCCAACTAAAGGTGGACGACGACGGCAACAAGACTCTCAAAGGACGGAAAGCTATCACATGGGAAGGTGAACATGGCGACTCTGTCATTACAGATGAACAGAGGGTGAAAATAACAGTAAAATAACAACTATGGTTATCATCAACGGAAAGAAATTCTACGAAGTGCCGAGGAGTTGCGGGACGTGACCGTTCCTGATGACAGGAAATCATATCCCATTGGCTGTAATACAGTCCTTTCAACTGCTTAAAACCAAATAAACCGAATTTGATATTCAACAGCGAGGGCTGAATGTTTCTGCGCCAGAGTTGTACCATGGCCAGAAAAAGGAAAATGAGCAGTATGGATGCTATTACCACCCACACTGTCACTCCTGTCCAATATATTATCTTCTCTATGAAAATACCTAACACAGCGTTACTCTCCTTTGAATAGACTCCAGTCACGATCTACTGAGAAGGCTTTGTTGCCAAAGACATACTCATCATTGAAGGGAGAAGCAGCGGCCTTGCGGATGCTGTCCTTCCAATAGATCTTCACGTCAATACCCAGCTTGGCAGCATAGAGAGCTGCCTTGGTAGTCAGCTCAGCAGTCTCATCAGAAAGGGGGTCGGTAGAGAAAGAGAAAAAGATACCATGCTTCAACAAGTGCTCATACCACTTGGCTACTTCCTTCTTAAAGACCGCCAAGGCATAGTCGGTAGCTTTCATGTCCTGGTAAATTTTGGAACAGCGGGATGTCTTGGAAAAGGCCTCCTTCAGATAGGTATAAGGCAGACCATTGACCTTGGCGGTCAATCCCTTTCGATTATAACAGTAGCTACACTGGAAAGGACAACCGCGATAGAAATTACAGCCGACAGCGGCATACTCTCTGGCAGGACTCACCGGGGGTATAAAAGCACTTGCCATTCAAAATCATTTCTTCCATATCATTAGCTATAATTGATTTTATCATTCGGATTCATTTTCCTTAAATAACGGTGAGCGGCTGCATTGACTGCCTTGAAAGTATTCGTCAGAATACGCTCAATGAAATGCTGGGGAACAGACTCACCGATGGCAGCGGCCTCGAAAAGCATGTCGGCTGGGATGTCAACACCCTTATCGGCATGAATGTCTACTACACCTCCGTCAGGCTGACCATCCTGATGGTTGACAATAATCATCACATAGTCCAGACCATTGCTTTCTAAAAGCGTACGGACTTGGTTCGTCAAAGCTTCAAAACTCGTTGAGTTCATAATCAAAACATTTTTGGTTAATTGATACTATGAGGGGTGAACTTGGGAATGGCAGCGATCATCGGAGAGAACAGCCAAGGCTTATCATCATACTCCTGCTGATGACGATCCATGATTTTGTAGACCTTCTCCAAATCTTCTGGAGAATAAGACCGGACTTCGTCAGAAGAATGGTACGTAAGATACATCGTCATACGGCGGTCTTTGGTCTCTTGCCCGAAAAGAACGCCTTCCTTCGTGACCTGAGAGGCACGATAGGTAGGCTCATCCATAATCTTAAAATCATGGACGGGCTGGGCAATCGCTCCAGTACTAAGCATACCATGACCACGGCTACCCCAATAGGTTTCCTTGATAAGAAGCTTGACAAGACGGTCAAGCGACACATCAACGGCAGAACAGCCGAAATGATGCTGAGAGTAGTCTTCCAACATCGTCCACATATAGACAAAAAGGTAGTTGTTGCCCATATCATCACCCTCAAAATGAAGGATGTTGAAGGTTTTACCATCTGAATCGAGATTATTCTTCTCTACCATGATGACACTGAGGCCGACAATACCCATAGAGAAGCGTTTCTTACTCTCAGCGACAACGCTGACCTTGACACGTCCTAACTCGCCAAAGGCGCGGTCGGCAAGCAGAACAAAAGGGAAACTGGTGGCCTTGGCAAAAGCTCGGCGGTTCTGCTCGAAGGCCTTCATGCCGTATTCCATCATATAACGACGGACGATAGGCGCGATTTCTTTGAAATTGGATTGAACATTGATCATAAAAGTGAAATTTTAAATTATTTATTGGGAGGGATATCGTCGGAATAGGCCCACTTGACAGCCTCGGTGACGATGACGTGCATCGGCCATTTCTGAGGATCTGTGCTTGTGAACGGCGCAAAGAAACGACCGTTCTAACACAATAGCAACAAATCCCTACTATTCTCAGGAACCTACATGCTTCCTTCGAGATAAACTGCCAGTCAATCTTCTTCTCTTTCGTTTAAAACAACATACTTCCCTTCAATATGACAGTTCCTTAGAACGTCATCATTATGCTTGCCCCAGGCAACCAGACAGCTACCGAAGAAAGGATGACTGTTCTTTCCATCAGGCTGGATGAAATTCACGCGATGACGCATGAAAATCATACTGGTAGCTGTAGGGAAAATGACTTCCTGCCACATCAGGTTATCCTGCCTGTTGACCAATATGGCTATGCCGTTATTGTGGTCAGCCATCTTCCTGATAAACTGCTCTATAAGGGGACGACTGTAGGGTGGGTTAAGCCACACTCTGACATCCTCGGTCTTTCCCCAAGGCATCATTAAACCGTCCTGCTCTTTCGTCCAGTGTACCGTAGCAGTATCGAAAGGACGTTCCTTCGGGGAACAAGGGTCAAGGTCGAAAGGACCAAGCTCCTCAATAATCCACTGAGGGGTGTACCACTCATCGGTGGATACGAATTTATTTTTCTGTTGCCTATTATCCATGATGTTGATGTTTTTTGATATAATCCTCTGGGAAAAGACCGTAACGCTTTCTGAAGCTATCTTTCATAAAGGCTATAGCGTCTTTGTCCAAACCAAGGGTGTTCGATAGAATCTTTTTGGCACTTTCAATGCCTGCTGCTATCTCACGCTGGGCTTTCATACACTCTCTTTCTTCCAACAGATTGGACTTATGCTCATTCTTGTATTCCGGTAGATCCAAAACTTTGTATTGAACCATAACACCAGGAAGAAACTTCTTTAATGCCTCAGAGAAAGGCTGGAGAAACTTTCCCTCTACCAACTCGTAGTCAGCATGACTGACCTCGAAGATGATATTTTTTTTCTTAACATTGTAGAACTTATAGCTCAGACGGGAGAACACATCTTCGAGATTGTGCTCCAGACAATACTTGACAAGAGAGGCCTGGCAACGATACCACAGGCACTCAACATGAAGACGGACTTCCTTCTCCGCGTCTTCATGCTGCCTCTTTTTCTCGTAGTCTTCGTTAAGGAACTCCTGACGCTTTGTTTCTACCTCAACCATGAAGGCCTTCAGGGCACAGGTGATGACCATTGGGTCTACCTTACCGTAGAACTTACCGAAATAGCCACATTTGAACTTGTAGAAGAAAAGCTGGATGACAGAGAACTTCACATCCTTATATTCCTGAAACAACAGCTTGGCAAGCCATTTGGTCTGTCCGTCGTCCATATTCTTTGAGCCGGAAAACTTATTCAAGTCAGCAAGGGATGTGACTAACCAAGCAGCAGCAGAACCGTCACCATAAGCCATATCCAACATTACAAGTGTAGAATAGTCGTTCATGATGGTAGCACGAACATCAGAACCGAAATCTATCTGAGAGTCCGGATGGTAAACTAAAGCAAAATGCTCAAACGACTGGTAGTTTTCTCTTAGGCTGAGCACCTTCTGCTCGCAGTTCTTTGATAATGCCGACTGCGCCTGTAAGGATGTCTTCGCTTGACCGATAACCGTTGTTATTGACTGTTCCATTGTTACCTCCTGTTTTTGATAGTTTTCCTTCTTGTATAATCATCCAACTACAAAAGTGATGCTTCGCGTCCCCAAGGTTCAGATGCTTCTTTGTCGCAATCTTTACCTCTGCTCCCCAACGGTCCAGATACTCGTTCAAAAGCTGATCGCTATTAGACAGAAATTTGAAACGCATGAAGACCTGCTCCTTCCAGATGGGACTGGAGCGAAGCTCTGAAAGCTCTTCGTCAACAGTATCAAACACCTTCGTCTCATCGTCAACAACAGAAAAACCAGTCTCACTCGCGTGTGTGTGCGTATTCACACACGTAGTGTGTTTTTCTTTTCTTTTCTTTCCTTTACTTTGTGTACTTTCCCCGGAGTTTATTCGGGTTTCTTCCAAATTAACCTGCGTTTCTTCCGAAATAAATAGGTTTTGTTCTGAAATAACATCGGATTTCTGAACTTTAACCTGTCTTTCTGCATAGTTGACAAGTAGGTAAGGAAGACGTTCATCGAGCTTTCGCTTGGCAGCGACAGATATCTCAATATATCGCTCCTGAATAGCACGGGAGGATATGACTTTCTCCTGCTCATAGAGATTTTTGTCTAACAGACCGATCTCTATGTAATAGTTGATGTACTCAACTATCTTATCTTCCTCTAAACCAGCGACTTCGCTGATAATAAAGGGAAGGTCTTCATCCCAGGTCAGATAATACCCATTACTGTATATCTGACATAATAGGATGTGATACACTGATACCGCCTGAATACCCTTATGGCGAATTAACTTACGAATCTTGATGTCTTGATAGAAATTCACATCGTTGGTGAAATATTCAAGACCTTTTTTCTTTGGACGCGCCATAAGCGGTATTATTTAGGTGTAAATGATGATGATTGATAGTTTCTTCGGGGTTTATTCTGGTTTCTTCTGAATTAACCTGCGTTTCTTTCGTAATAACTCTATCTAAAGATGGTTTTATGAAGAAATACGGAAGATGAACACCCTCGTCTGGATAACTATCAAGTAAATGCTTGGAAGGAATAGCCAACACATGGTCGGCATTATATCGCTTCTTTTCCAGAAAACCATGATTGATGAGACGTTGAACAATCATGGCAACCAATCGTTCAGAGACACTGTTACGCTTTGCTATCTTGTCTCTCAACGGCCTGTTATATGCCGTCTCGAAACCAGTCTCAGTCACCTCGAAAAGTATGTCGAGGATTAACTTCGACCCCTTGAAGCCAAACTCTTTCTCTATGGCCTTTACAGCAGGAAAACTGAAAAAGTCACGATTCAGATGTATTGCTTCGGCTGTTAAAGTTATGTTCATAACATTATAATTTAAAGTGAAACTTATTCTTTTGATACTCCTTCCAAGAGAAGTTTCATAGCCAGCTCCTGGGCTGAGAAAGGACTGACACCTGCACGACGCTGGTTCTCGAACTCGGCAGAAGCTTGTTCTGCCCGCTCATTGATAAACTGCTCGTCGAAAAGACGCTCGTCACGCACCTTACGCAACTCCTTCTTCAGATAGTCGCTGTAGTAATTAGGGGTGAAAGGAATTGTTTGTTGATTCTCCATATCTTTAATATTTAAATGATTATTTATATATTTCCGTATTACTTTTTATACTTAATTAAATACATACACATTTCCGTTGCTGTCGGTCTCTATGACCCATATTCCTGCAGTAGGTACTGCATCGACTTTTATACTATCCTCTTTGCTCTTGGCTTGACGATAGCCGGATTCCAAGAAACAGAAAATGTAATAGAGAATAAGTACCGAAACTATACCTGCGAGTATCTGGATGACATTCTCTTTATCCATAACTCCTTATTTAAAAGCATTTGAAGTATCACAAACACAGTGCTCAGTAAGCGGATCGTCTTTTATACCCAGCTCCTCGGCACAATGAGAACACAAAGAAGGCTCTTCCCAAAAACAATTGCCTATTTCTGGATGATAGCAGGGATTTCTCTCAGAACATCCACAGACACGGCAGACTCCCGGAATAGGTTCGTCGAGAGCCTTGTAGAGATCTGTCTTCTTATGATAGTAACCATCAAAGGTAAGATACATCAGCTCTGGAGTAACATGGGTAGAGGTGTCCAGAACAAAGACACGCTTACCGGCACCCGCCATATAACCTGCCTCTACATGACTGGAACGACCACAAGGTAACAGCAATACACAGGTGTCTGCATCATTCATGGCATTGAAATGCTCGGTAAAACGCTCGCGTACCTCTTTCTTCAGGAGCATACGATCAAAGTCATCAGCAGTCAGAATAGTCTGCTGGTAAGCGGTGCTCAGATTCAAGGAGGCTGTAACTCCTTCCCAGACATTTCTGTCATTACGTCCGTTGGGATGACGGAAGTCATAGACCTTATGGCCTTTCTTGCGCAGCTGTTCAACAAGCTTAGGCTGATGCTCATTCTTCCATGAGCTGGATATATAAATTCTTGCCATAATAAAGATTATTGATAATTTTTGATAATAGAGTCGCAGACAATAAGAACTTGCTCCACCTTATCCAAGTCAAACTTATCCTCAGTTCTGACACGAGTTTCCATGTCAATCCAAAACTCATCATCGGTGGGATAGTCTAACAGAAAGCGGAGTTTTTCTTCAATATTCTCAGGGCCAATGCCACCGGCATAGCCAACATGAATGCCAGGAGCATTCAATATCTCAATGGTAGTGTCTATACCGCGACCACCAGAGGCATCAAGGAGATAGGATATTCCTTTGGGGCTACCTCCCTGAAGGAACTTCTCACAAATAGCAGTAGATTTCATCTGTACGATAATCTCCTTGCCGGTGTCCGGCAAACGGCGAAGGACATCAAACAAATCGTCTGCCTTGACATTGAGCTGAATACGCTCAAAGATAGAAAACAACTCTTTAGCGGTCAGACTTTCTACAAAGGAAAAGTCTCCATGAGCGGCTTGCATCGCCAAATGTCCGCATAGGTGACAGGAGAGAGGTATGGGCTGGTGTGACCAACACTTTGCTATTTCCCAAATGATAGCAGGGTCGGGGAAACGTGGACCGTTCTCCTTCCAGTCCTTGGAAACAAGCAGGCCGAATTCCGCATAAGGATACTTTTGACTTAGACTGGATAAACGCTGAAGGTCTGTCCATTTGTCAATTCCAGTGAATGTTACTCTCGTTAGTTTCATAATTGCAATTTTTTTTATTAGAATAAAAGTTCTGGGAACTTATAGTTCATGACAATGACCTCCTGTTTTCTTTTTACCCCCCCCCGTTACACGGTTGGCGACTCTCAGAGGCATATCCTTCACAGTAGTCTGCCATCTCATACACCCGACATAGTTGTCTAACATTGGGCTGGCAAAGTTACACAGCATGAATTTTCCCTTGATAGAGGTCAACAGTTCTAACAACTGCTCGAGATCGTCAAAGGTAAAACCTTTGTAATGCTTCTGAACGCATCCAGGGTAGGGTGGATCCAAAAAGAAGAATGTTTCTTCAGTATCACGCTGACGGATGACCTTCAGGGCATCACGACAACTGATCTGAACATACTTCATGCGCTCATGCACCTTATGGGTGAACTGGTTGCGGTAGTTATCCATCACCACGCCACTATGACTGCCACTGGTGCCATTGTCCCACTTCCATCCTCCTTCAGGAGAACCGCCATAGCCCATATTACACTGGAGCCAGACAGCCCAGGCAAGCTCAACATTGCTCTTTGCCTTGGTCTTGTCTCGCCATATCTTATCGGCACGTAGGAACTCACGTTCTGAATCTAACGTCATCTGAATGCGTTCCTGGAGCTGCTGGAATTTCTCTTCGTCCTGACAAACATCATAGAAGGTAATGATACGGTCATCAATGTCATTGATAACCTCACAGTAGCTTTTACCCTTGGCAAAGAAGACAGATCCACCACCGAAATACGGCTCACAGTAGATACGGTGAGACGGTATCATCGGAAGGATGGTACTCACAAGCTGCTGCTTGCCGCCATAATAGGTGATTGGTGTGCGCATAAATATTATAATATATTTATTTATTGGATGTCGGAAGATAGTAAGGACACTCTTCCTCGTGACAGTTATGAGTCCACATAAAGCCTTCTGCATGCTTGTCCACATTCTTGCCGGTGACATAACGCTGACAATGCTGGCTGAGCACACAGCCGACACCTTCACATAACAAATACAGTCCGTCGGGCATAGTATTAGGCTTTTTTATTAGACTTAGAAGCTCACAACTACCACCACCTTGCTCTCTGCTTCAAGGCTCTTGCGAAACCTTGCAATCTTATTGTGACGCTTACGCTGGTTAGGTGTGAAGGTACGAGGGCGGCGACCCTTTTTTAGGGTCTTAGCCTTAATAGTGTTCTCCACCTTCTCGATGACAAACTCTGCAGTGTCCGCGTCGCGGATAATGACAGGATGAACGAGGCTGCGGAGCTTGTGATACCATACTTCGTCATCGCTAATACGGACGGCAATACGTCCTTTAGGAATGAACAAAGGAATTTCTATGTCAGCACTGATATAACGGACGTTCAACCAAAACTCACGTCCATTCTCACGCAGATAGGCTATCAAAGCCTCTAATTTCTGATTGTTATTCATATTATTAAATATTTAAAAGGTAAATTCTTCATATTTTACAACTCTGACGGGCTTCAGAAGTTTCCAGCCGAGATTAGCCAGACAGGTAGCAAACATATTCTCCATCTCTGTAACATCACCAGAGGAATGAACCTGACTGTCAAGGATTGCATCAGAAGAGAAAACACCAAGAGAAAAAATCTCTGAAGGTGAACTGCCTAACAGATATTCATCGACAGTCTTCACATCAGCACCAAATGACTGCTGATTAGTAAGGTACGTGTTAACAAACTGTTCCCAAATACCCAAGTCTATCATAAACTCCTTGAACTTTGATACAAGATTAGTAGTCATAATATAATTTATTTAATTCATACATATAATAATTATTTGTCATCTAATCCGGGTAAGAAATCGGGTTTGAAAGAGAAAGCATGAAGCTTGCCGCTTCCCTTTCTCCAAGCGAAACCTTTATCCCAAAGATGTACTACTTCGGCATCGTCGGGAATCTGGGCTACCAACTCCTTAAATTTCTTTCCTTTCATAGCTTTATTTATCTTGCCGAGGACTCACAGATGTCCTCGATATATTCTGTCATCTGACGCAGAAGATGATAAGCTTTCTTCGTCAGCTTCTTATGCTTCAATTCCTCAAGGAGCTGCTGATAGATAGCATTGTTATCCTTATATTCCCTGGTCAAGAAATAACGCAGCCATTTGGTGTTGAGCTTCTGGGGGAAGGGTAGGCGAAGCTTGCTGATAATCATAGCACTCATAGCCATCTGGTAGCTCTCATAGAGATAGAAACACTGGTGCTCATTGTAATCGTACCAGTCAAAAAGCAGGTGAGCAACATTCTTCTGACGGTTGATACTAATCTGGAAGCACTCAATCACGCACTCTTCCTTGATAGCTACAGCCAAATTACGGAGATCTGAGAGGGTGGTATTCTTCTTAATCTCGAATGTGACCTCACGGACATACTTCATATTGGCATGAGGGCGTGTCCCATTGGCTTCTATTATCTTCGCCTCCCTGGACTCGTAGCTCTCACCGACCCACAGTTCCTTGGTAGGATGCAGGTCTCTGTTACGGGGGATAATCTTGAAAACTTGCTGAATCATATCTTTCTATTTTTTAATTTTTCTTTCCGGAAAATACTATCCAGCAAGCAAGGCTGATGAAACCCCAAACTATCAGGGCAAGGCCTGAGAGGAATAAGGTTAGCATCACTTCCTGTATAACCGAGAGAATTTCCATATAACTCATATTCTTATCTTGGATCTGTAGGTGAATGAAATAGTTCATAGCATATAGCGGCGATAGCACCGACAATGACAAAGGCGATACATCCAATAGCCCAAAGTTTCATATTTCTTATATATAAAAGTTACGAGGACCGTCCTCACAAGGAGTGTCGGAAGAATTGTCGGTGATATCAATCTCTCTTTCGAGATAGCCACAGAAGGTGCTTATACGAGCGGCACAACGCATACATTTACTGTTCATAGGTCGTATTTGTATTTTTCTGGTTCATCATAAAATCATGTAAATCAATATGGGTACTGTAGAGTTTGGAGGCATCTACATAACGTCCTTTATTGCGGTGACGGATGGTATAGGCCATCACACGACCGGTGTCCGTATTTGGGAAAAAACAGTAGATACGCTGATAGTCCTCACAGTCCAACAGGGCATCAGGGAAATTCCGGACGTTGTTGACCACAATGCAGTCACAATTTGTGGGTAGGCTGATGTCGGTGCCATCCTTCAACAACGTTTCGTAGGATAGATAGTCAATAAGACTGGCGAAAACACAACAGAAAGATGATTTCTCATTCCTTTTGTAAGGAAAGAAAAGAACGCCCGGCTCGTTAAAAGTTACCGTCTGGGGAATATGGACAGTGAATAAACTTTCGGCTGAAAGCTCGTTATCAGCCTTCTTCTGCTGTGCTTCCTTTGCTGCCTTGCGAGCTGAACGGCGCATCGTCTTAAAGGAACGGAGGTAATCATGCTGCTGCTTCTGAACGGTATTAAGGCAATAGGATGTTTTCATGGTGGATAAGTCAGAAATAAGCTGGTGGCTGTAAAACTCCAGACCGCCATTTTTATTCTCAGCGCCAATACCTTCATAGACACGGTTCAGAATCAGTACATGGACAGATCTCATCTGACTGGGTGCAACAATATAGTTGATGCCTATATCTTTGAGCTGCTGCCTTCCAGACGCATCAAGCGGAGCAATGCTCTTAATATTCGTGCCTGCCTGATAGCAGGGAATAACCAGTGAATTTGTCATAGTTAATAGATATATTTTTCTGTAGTAGTTGCTGAAAATTCTCAGAGGTATAACCAAGGTGAAAATAGTCACTGATGTCTTTCTCTCGCTTGCTACCACTAAGGGGTAAGACAAGCTGAGAAACATGGAAACGACCCGTGAACTCCTCCAAACGGGCAGCACTCTCGCGCTTACCGGTCTCATCACAGTCGTACATGAAAACAATATGATGGAAACGCTCTGACAGCTCTTTCATGTGTTCTTCGCTGATCTTTGCTGACTCGCTGTTAAAAGCAAGAGCGGTGAAGCCATGAGCTGCCAGCGTCATCGTGTCTTTCTCGCCACCGGTGATAATGACAACATCACCTGATGCCGGAAGCTGCTTCCATCCAAAAACGTAAGGTTTTGGAAGATGGCCGCCATAGAGAAAACGGGTCTTAGAGAAAGGACGGTAAACCTTGATGCCAGAACCACTATTGAAGGTATAACCGTACATGGGTTCCATATAGCTGCCATGATAGGTGTAGGGTTCTTTGCCTTTTGGAAAGAACTTACAGCTGAAAAGGCTTTTTACCTCATACTTGGCAAGGATTTCTGGGGTAATACCATAACGCTGCCAGTAGCGTATCTCTCCTGCCTTGAAAGCCTGGTAGTTAGCCTTGAAAGCTACAGGACCTTCATCAACAGCTTGCGGAGAGACTTTCTTAATAGGGTGATAGTTGACGGGTTCATCATCCATCACATGGAGATCCATTTCCTTGTCAATGGTCTTTAATAGCTCACGGAACTCGGTGGAGGTGTTCATGTGCATACTCTTGGCAACAACACTGAAGCAGTCGCCTGACCACTCGCTGGCTCCATAGTCCACCATGAACCAGATACCTCCATTCTTCTGGTTATAATAAAGACGGCAGGACGGAGAGGAGTCGGCACGGAAAGGATTGGCGAACATCTTGCGCTGTACGTCCTTCTTGATATAGTGGGTAAAAATGTCATACCCTCTATTGGTTCTATCGAGTATCCTCTCTCTTTCCTGCATATAGTGTTACGATTTTGTCTTTTCTACGTTAAAGGTAAGATATTTCTTCCCATAATTATTTTTGATAACTATCTCGTTAGGTGAGGATTCTAACTGTACTCGCTTTTTCCCGTTGATGAGCCTGGTCTTATAAATAGCCAGCCTGATGTATCTCAGCATCACCTGTGCCTGATGTTCCGTCTGGTGCTTACCATAATAGGATGGATGAAGCAGGAGTAACAGACTTATCATCCAGCGAGGACGGCGGGGCAGATACTCGTGTTTTACCACTCTATACATCGTCACCTCCTTCCTCTATAAATTCTTCTGGATAAAGGGTCGTACCGTCTTTAGAGACATGAATATGTCCTTTCAGACGAAAATAGTGCATTCTAATATAGTCTCCCGTATCAGAGTTATCACGACGTACACAGAGTGAGCCAGAATCCTCATAATCAGTGTGGCTGACAGAGAGTAGGAGGCGCGTAGCCGGTTTCTTCTGCTGAAGGTTCTTCTGAATAGCACCTATAAAACGCTCTAAAGCTTCCCTGTCAACAAAGGCATGATGAACAGCCTTGCGGACTTCGTCGGCAAGGGGTTCCAATCTCTTGGGACTGTTGGATGCAACATATATGCTGTCAACGACGTAAATCATACTGATGTGAATTTAGGGTTATTGATTACTTATAGATAATCCTGGAATCTGTTCTGACAGATGCGAAGGTCGGAAACACGGTATTCTATCTTTCCTGGCCGCTTGGCGACAGGTTGTAGCTTTCTCTCCTTAACCCATCGCATGACATTGGCCTGTCCGAACTGCTTATAAGCCTTGTTCTGGGATATAACAGCATTGGGATTCTCCAGCTCTTGCATAAGCTCTGGCAACAGCTCGGCAGCGTACATTTTGAGGACAGTCCTCAAAGGTATCTGCTTGTCGCCGAAGGAAACCATGAAGTTTAAAGCCGTGCCGTTCATATTATCAAAGATTAAAGTTATTGACAATACGGTCGGTAGCCTGTCTCCAAGCCAGAGGCGACTTGTAGTTAGACAGAACAGTAGCAGACTTAAACTTGGAACCTGTCATAGCAAGATAGGCTATAGCCTGCTGAGTGGCAGCGTCCACATCCTTGCAGGTGGCTTCCCACATCATCGACAATTCCTCGTCGTTCTTGGGTGTTAGTAGTATCATGAACTTTTCCATACGATAAAAACAGTTAGAATGTTTCAGTAATAGTAATAGTGTACTGTACGGTACCGTGCCAGTTCTCACGGCAACGCAGCTCTTCAAGAATCAGCTCATCGGGAATGTTCCGAAGAAACTCCCGCTGTTTTTTAATCTTATCAGTAATAGGGTCTTTCTTTGCGGTCTCCTTCTTTGCCTGGGCTTCAGAAAGGACTGACTGAGGCACAACACGATGATAGTCCTTCTGGGCAGCAATACGGGTCTTAGCTGCTAAGACCGTGTTACCAGGGAGGTCACACCATTGGGTATATGCTTGCTTTAGCGTTATCATACCTTATTATATATTTCTCGTAACAACATATGATTCTCCGTTACTAAAAATCTCTGTAACAGAGAAGTTATTACCTTTTTTGTTGAGCTTTGTAATAGCAGAGCGTACGCTACCCAAAGGTCCAAAGTCTCTCGCGCGAAACTTTGATGATTTTCCCTGCTCAATTTGAAGCAGTGTTGCAGGTATAACAGGCTTCATAATGATTTCCACAGACATTAAATTCGAGTTAGCCATATACTTAAATAAATTTAATATTTCGTTCATAATACATAATGAGCATTAAAAATGCTTACCTTTGTGCAAAAATTGCGTTGCAATTCCCTTGCAATCCATTTGCAATTCTGCTGCGATTGTTTTGGGTTTGCGATGCAAATGTAGTAAGAATTATCTAATTTAGATATTATCTTATCTAAGATATAACATCTTTTAACGATACTACATACGTATGGATGTAAAATTGAACAAAATACATATAGGCCAATCCATTAAGGAGAAGCTTCATAAGTCTGTACTAAGGCAGACAGAATTTGCAGACAAAATAGGTGAACATCAAGGGAACCTTTCTAAGATGTTTAGGGCTAATTCTATAAAAACAGATAAGCTTATAGCTATATGCGAAGCATTAGACTATAACTTCTTTGCTGATTTCTGCGTATTTGAAAATGAAAATACTCGAAGTAATGAATCATTACCAGCAGGCGATTATATGGATAAATACGCCAAATTAGTGATAGATAACTATGAGTTGAAGAACGAAATAGAAGAAAAGTCGAAACTAATTCACTCGCTTGAAGAACGCCTCTCTAAATATGAGGACATCAAAAAAGTGGGTGCATAATCATAAATCATAACTTCACATACTAATATATATTATATATAATGTATGATAACACTTACTGAAGATTTAATTCGAGCTGGAGAGTCTACCAAAGGAGGATACAATAAGAAACAACTGGCTATTCTGGACGTTGCCTGGCCTCCTTCCAAAGGATGGAAGTCTGCATCAATAGGAAAATCTATCAGAAAAGAGGACTATCAACAATTCTTAGACGCGAAAAAGATATGAACTTAGCAATGGTTTCATACCCGTTTACACCGATCCTGAAATATATACCTCTCAGGTACAACAATCTGGAACATTGGCAAAAGGCAGAGCAAATGTCTGTCTTTCAGTTCTCCAAGGGTATCATCAACCATAAGAACCTCCAAAAACTCACAGAAACTATTCGTGAGATTGTCAAAGACAATCCTGACGAATGGATAGTATGCTTTACGCCTGCTGCCTCCAGGGAGAGAACAATAGCCAGATACGCAAGGCTATCAGCTTATCTCTCTGATGCCTTGCCCTGTAAAGTAACACTGAAGGCAATATTCAATAGCGTTGATAGTGAGCCGTCGCATATAACTGACAACATCACTCACTACCGTAGCTTTGTCTATATGGTCAATGACATCTATCATAAGCACGTCGTTCTAATCGACGACGTGATATGTTCCGGTACCACGTTCCAGCATGCTGGCGACAAACTGATGGAATGTGGCGCACTCTCTGTACAGGGCGTTATGTTCGCTCTTTCTATACATCCACGATTACCAATCAAAAGGAAAAAGAAATCAAAAAACTCATAAAATATAGTGTTTTTGTTGTGAAAATGTTGTGAATAACCGCTCGAAACACCCATAAAATCGACAAACATTGCTGCCGCGCAGGCCGCCGTCGAAGAATAATCGAAACGTGCTGAAAATTAGCT
>CAMAHD010000064.1 GCA_945834405.1 uncultured Prevotella sp.
AAATAGTTATCTTTGCAATCAAAAAGTGAGACATGGCACGATACATCAATCCTTTCACCGTTGTTCAAGAAGGATGCTGATGAATGTGAGAATCAAGTAGAACGTTGGATTTATTTGTTAAAGAACATGGATACACTAAGCAGATTACCTTGGGCGGCTCAGAGTGCCGTTTTCAAGAAACTCGAGAGCATTGCCGATGTGGGCAGCATGAGTCGTTCCGAGCGCCTGAAATATGACGAGGCCCTGAAGAAATACCGTGACACACTCAGTGTGTTTGAAGGGGCACGCATGGAGGGACGTGAGGAAGGTATTAGAGAAGGAATAAGAGAAGGAATCAAGAAAGGAAAGATAGAGAATGCCCGCAAGATGAAAGCCTATGGATTAGCATTGGATATGATATCCGATATAACGGGTTTGACCATAGATGAAGTGAGGGACTTGTAGTTCCTCACTTTTTTGTTTCTTGATTATCCCTGCTGCTCCAACAAATACTGAACCAATATGAAGATCATTAAGATGGATGTTATTCACCTTAAGGAGCCTTGCCAGTTCAAGGAATTACCAGATAGTTAATGCAAATAGCGCAATACAGGTAATTAAGCACGGACCTAATGGAGGTCCAATAGTAGCTAAGATGCCTGCTTTAAATCCTGTTGTAATAGACATTAACGAAGATAATGGAGAACTATATGTTGTGTTTAACAGTTCAACGCCTTCTACGCGTAATTCAACGTCATTTGGCCAAGAATTCCCTGAGTTGAGGAAGTACTTCCTGTCCTTTTTTGATTCCTGCATCATAAACGGCTTGCATCTTGTCTGCCTGGAGGTCCAGCCTGCCTATGTTCAGTCGTTCGTCAGGGTTGATGACAAAGGTGTTTCCTTCTGACAGCTGCGCTTGGATAAAATCCAGTTCGTGGTTATACATGATATATCGGTCGCGCATCATACTTGCTACCTTCGGATATTTGGGCAGTAACAGTCGAAGTGGCAGATAGTATGGGGCTTTCTTTTTGCGATAGCCTAAGGGTTGTGTCATGATGACCACATTATGCTGATAGCCCATATCTTGCATGAATTTCAGCGGAATACTGTCGCTGATTCCGCCGTCAAGATAAAGATGTCCGTCAATCTCTACAGGTTTGGCAAAGAAAGGCATGGACGAGGAGGCGCGCATCCATTGCAGGAAGTTGTCGTCGGCAGTGGAGATGTCTCGGTATACGGCTTCACCTTTTTCTATATCCGTGCATACGGCATAGAAACGCATGGGGTTGTCTGTATAGGTTTTGAAGTCAAAGGGGTCTATCTCGTATGGCAAGCGATGGTATGAGAAGCGTTCGTTGACATAATCGCCGGTTTTCAACAGTGACTGCCAACTCATATACTCCTTGTTACCTACCAGTTTGAGGTTATATCTCAACGCCCGACCACGTTGTCGCGATTTGTAATTACATCCGAATAATACTCCTGCCGACACCCCTGTCGTACAGTCGAAGGTGATGCCGTTGTCCAGGAAAACATCCAATATTCCCTGTGTAAACATACTGCGCAGTCCGCCGCCTTCGAGTACGAGGCCCTTCTTTGATTGTTTTTGATTTGTCATGATATGTACCTCTGCTTATCTCACCGTTCTTCTCTGTTTATAGTGGTATGTTCTATATATCTGGTGCAACTTTACAAGGAAATATGCTCAAAGATAGAGCAACATCCATCAAAGCTAATTCGTAGAACATGTTTGGACTGCAAAGATAAATCTTTTTCAGTTAACATGCAAGTTTCTGAAAAATAACCTTCACGAGAATCAGCAAAAACGAAACGATAGCGAGGATGAATCTTTTATTCATTGGAAAATGATTAACTGTAAAGGATAAGCATGTCCCATACGGCAATGATATGACAGATGCTGCCGGCAAGTACAAAAAAATGGAAGATGGAATGCATGTAACGGCGCTTGTTGAGGCTGTAGAAGACCGCTCCTGTAATATAGAATACGCCCTCGGCAATAATCCAAATGACGGAAGCCGTGCTGACGGTTTCGAGCAATGGCTTGAATGCAACAAGAATGGAAAGTCCCATGCCCACGAAACAAAGGGTCTCTGCATGGCTGTGCTCTTTCAGCCGGCAGAAACTGACAATGGTGCCAGCGATGGCTGACAGCCAGACGAAGGCAAAGAGAGCCCAACCGTAATAACCGTAGTTGCGAAGAGCAATGAGCGTGATGGGAGAGTATGCACCGGCAATACTCCAGTAGATGGCAGCATGGTCCCAACGGCGCAAGCGTTCCTTCCATTTGCTGTTGCGGCGTGTGGCATGGTAGATGGTGGAGGAGAGATAAGAGGAGGTCATGCCGAAGAGATAAAGGGCAACGCCCAGTTTTCCCCAACTGTCTATATAATGGAAGAAGAACAACCCAAACAGAATGCCCACTGCTACGCCCATGGCAATGCCGGCGGCGTGTGACCAGGCGTTGAGTTGCTCTTCTTTCTTCGTATATCTGATGGACATGATCAGTATGGATGATTGTCGATGATAATCAAGGTGGTTAATGTTTGTTTTTGGATTTCGGCGTTTCGTCTTTGGCGATGGTAAAGTCGAGCTGTCGCTTTTCGATGTTGGCACGTGCTACCTGAATGCGTACTGGGTCGCCCAGCTGATACTTGTGGTGGAAGCGACGGCCTACCAGTCGATAGTTACGCTCGTCAAAATCGTAGTAGTCATCGTCAAGGTCTCGCATCGGAACCATTCCCTCACAGTGGTTTTCATCTATCTCGCAATAGATGCCATAGCTCTGTATGCCACTGATGTGTGCATCATAAACCTCTCCTATCTTGTCTTCCATAAATTCTACCATCTTGTATTTGATGGAGTCGCGTTCGGCATTCTGTGCCACCTGTTCCATGTCGCTGCAGTGTTCGCACAATTCTTCGTAATGGTCTTTGTTCGCAGAGCGGCCTCCTTCCTGATATTTGGTGAGCAGACGGTGAACCATCGTGTCGGGATAACGGCGTATAGGCGAGGTGAAGTGAGTATAATAGTCGAAAGCCAAGCCATAGTGTCCGATGTTGTGGATGCTGTACTTTGCCTTCATCATTGCTCTCAGCGCCACGGTCTCTATCAGTTTCTGTTCCTTCTTGCCGGCGCAACTGTCCATAAGGCTATTCAGACTCTTGGAGATGGCACTCTTGGTGCCGCCTGTCTTCATCTTGTAGCCAAAGCGTACGACAAACTCGCGCAGTGTCTCCAGCTTGGTTGGGTCTGGAACGTCGTGAATACGATAGGGGAGGGTCTTCGGTTTCTTTCCTTTAGCCACACAGCCGATGCTTTCTGCAACGGTACGGTTGGCAAGCAGCATGAACTCTTCTATCAGCTTGTTGGCATCCTTGGATTTCTTGAAATAGCAGCGTATGGGTTTGCCTTTCTCGTCGACATCAAAGTGAAGCTCCTCGCGGTCAAACTTCACGGCACCGTTCTTGAAGCGGGCTTCACGCAACTTCTTTGCCAGTCGGTCGAGGGTTATCAGCTGCAGGGCATTCTCGCCCTTGTATCCTTCCTTGGGAGCAGGAGGTGCCGGCATGCCATTGCCGTCGACGACACCATTGTCTTCGAGCAGTTGCTGTACTTCTTCATAAGCATAGCGGCGGTTGCTCTTGATGACGGTGTGTGCCAGATGCCATTTCTTGATGTTGGCATTGTCGTCCAGTTCGAAGATAACGCTGTATGCCAGTTTCTCTTCGTCGGGGCGCAGGGAGCAGATGAAGTTACACAGGCGTTCGGGCAGCATGGGAATGGTGCGGTCGACGAGATATACGCTTGTTGCCCTTTTCACGGCTTCCTTATCGATGATGGAGTTCTCCTTCACATAGTGGGACACATCGGCGATATGTACACCTACCTCCCAGTTGCCGTTATCCAGATGTCTGACAGAGAGGGCATCATCGAAGTCCTTGGCATCCTTGGGGTCGATGGTACAGGTGAACACCTCGCGGAAATCCTCACGTCGGGCTATCTCCTCCTCGCTGATTTCTGCGGGAATCTTGTTGGCGGCTTCTTCTACATTCTTCGGATATTTGTAGGGCAGTCCGTACTGTGCCAGTATGGCATGCATCTCTGCATTGTTCTCACCCAGTTTACCGAGAATATCCACTACCTCACCCATCATGTTCTTGTGGTCGGCATCGGGCCATTGCGTAATCTTGACCACGGCTTTGTCGTCCGTTTTGCCGCCTTTCAGTTTGGCTTTGGGAATGATGATGTCATGGGCCATGATGTTATCGGGAGTTATCAGCAAGGCGATGTTCTTGTCAACCCTCAGTTTGCCGACAAACTGGTCCCTGGCACGCTGGATGATGGCGGTAACCATCGCTTCCTTGATATGTTTCTCGCGTCGTGCCATAAACGATACCTGTACGCGGTCGCCGTCCAGTGCCGACATGGAGTTGCGTTCTGCAACAAATACAGGCTGGCTTCCATCGTCGGGGATGAATGAGTTCTTGCCGTTAGGTTTTCTGCGGAAGGTGCCTTCCTGAACCTGGGTCTTGGTATTCAGTCGATATGCCCCTTCTTTCACCTTGGTGAGAAAGTCGTCCCATGCCATTTCTTCCATGATGTCGATGGCGAGCATCTTCACGGGATGAGTGACAAACTTGAGTTCCTTGAACACCTGTCGGGTATAGAAGGTATCATTGGGGTTCTTCTGGAAGAACCGTACCAAAGCATTGCTGATGTCTTTCTTTGACATTCTTTTACCACCTTTTTTCTGTCCCATAGTTGTAGTTGATTGGTGAGTGATTCTATGTGCAAACTTACAACAATTTTTTCAAATGTGCTTTCATTTGGGTGTCAAATATGTTTAAAGCCATCAAATTGTAACAAAAAAGCCGCTTGCTCTGAGGGCAAACGGCTTTTTTATAAGAGTTGGACCAGCGGGATTCGAACCCACAATGACAGAACCAAAACCTGTAGTGTTACCATTACACCATGGTCCAATCCTTAAATTTGGGTGCAAAGATACTTATTTTCCTTCAGACTGCCAAATAATTTCTGCGAAAAATACGGCCTGAATCATTTAACAGTGATGAGGTAATAGTTTTTCTTGCCTCTTTGCAGCAGTAAATATTTGCCGTCAATCAGGTCTTCGGCACTTATCTCCTTGTCAAAGGCTGCCAGTTTTTCCTTGTTCAGCGATACGCCACCGCCCTGAACCAGCTTGCGCATCTCGCCCTTGCTGGCAAAGACGGGAGCTGCGGCAGTGAATACCTCTACAGCCGGCTGGTTGAGCTGGTCGGCAGTGATGGTATACTGGGGCACGCCTTCAAAGATGTCGAGCAGTGTCTGTTCGTCCAGTTTGAGCAGGCTCTCTTTGGTTGACTTGCCGAAGAGGATGTTGCTGGCTTCGATAGCGCTGTCGAGTGCTTCCTGAGAGTGAACCATGACGGTTACCTCTTCGGCGAGACGCTTCTGCAGCACTCTTCTGCCTGGATCCTGCTGGTGTTCCTCTATCAGGGCATCGATGGTCTCCTTGTCAAGACTGGTGAAGATCTTGATATATCGGGCAGCATCGTCGTCGCTGACGTTGAGCCAGAACTGGTAGAATTTGTAAGGAGTAGTGCGTTTGGGGTCAAGCCATATATTGCCGCTCTCTGTCTTGCCGAATTTCTTGCCGTCGGCTTTGGTGATGAGCGGACAGGTAAGGGCGTAGGTCTCTACTTCGTTGCCCAGCGTGCGGCGTATCAGCTCTGTACCTGTGGTCATGTTTCCCCACTGGTCGTTGCCGCCCAGCTGCAGTTTGCAGCCTTTGTGCTGGTAGAGATACAGGAAGTCGTAGCCCTGGAGCAGCTGGTAGGTGAACTCTGTGAAAGAGAGTCCGTCGCGTGCTGTTCCGTTCAGTCGCTGCTGTACGCTTTCCTTTGCCATCATATAGTTGACGGTGATGTGCTTGCCCACCTCGCGTGCGAAGTCGAGGAAGGTGAAGTCTTTCATCCAGTCGTAGTTGTTGACCATCTCAGCGGCATTGGCTTCCTGGCTGTCAAAGTCGAGGAATTTGGCCACCTGCTGTTTGATGCACTCCTGGTTGTGGCGCAGGGTTTCGTCGTTGAGCAGATTGCGCTCCTGGCTCTTGCCCGAGGGGTCTCCAATCATACCCGTAGCTCCACCCACGAGGATGATGGGCTTATGTCCGCAGCGCTGCAGATGTCTGAGCATCATGATGCCGCAGAGGTGACCGATATGCAATGAGTCGGCTGTGGGGTCTGTGCCCAGATAAGCCGTTACCATCTCCTTTTGCAGGAGCTCTTCTGTGCCAGGCATGATTTGTGCCAGCATGCCTCGCCACTTGAGTTCTTCAACGAAGTTTTTAATCATGGCTTGTGGTTTTTTTATATTTCTTGTTTTCTTGTTCTTTGTTTCTATGGACTTGCGTGTCGCCTCCGTCTGCCCTTCCGGGGGTTGGTCAGGGAACGGGGTCGTAGCCGCTGCCTCCCCATGGATGGCATCTCAACAGACGCCTGAGGGCTAACCAGCAACCTTTGAAGGGTCCGTGTTTGAGAAGGGCTTGTCGGGCATATTCTGAACACGTGGGTGTGAATCTGCAGGAGGGTGGCGTAAAGGGGGAGATGACCCTTTGATAGAAAAGAATGGGCAGGCACAGTAGCCAAGCCAAGGCTTTGTTGAGGCTGTTCATAGCTTTTCTGTCAGGTGGGTGAGCAGTTTTTTCATGCAGCTGTCTACTCGTTCTGTAGGAAGGAGTCGGTTGGTCATCCATATAAAGGCAATGACGAGTGTCCTGTCTGCGTGGTTTTCGATGGCAGGGTCAAGGAGTTGTCTGTTCAGACGGAATGTCTCCCTCAGCTGTCTTTTCACCCTGTTTCTGTCGACAGCGTGCTTGAAGTGTCTTTTGGAGACGCTCATCAGCACCTGTATCGACTCGTTCTTTTCGGTTTTGGGTATCTCCATGAAAACCATGCGTATAGGGAAAGCTGCTGTCGACTTGCTGCAGCCGCCGGTGAAGAGCAGGTCCATCAGTTTGTTGCTGACCAGCCGCTCCCTTTTTGGAAAAGTGGCATTGCCGCCCATGATGTTCTCTTGTCAGTCTTCAGATTGTTCAAGAAGATAGTGCAGCAGGGCTCCCGTCATAGAAGGATATTTGGCTGACGGAGCCTCCAGGTCAAGACGCAGTCCGGCATCCTTGACAGCCTTGGCTGTGGCAGGACCGAAGGTAGCGATGGCCACTTTGTCCTGGTTGAAGTTGGGGAAGTTCTTGATGAGCGAGTCAACGCCGGAGGGGCTGAAGAACACGAGCATGTCATAGTCGAAGGTCTTCACTTCTTCGGGAGTGAAGTCGTTGCTGACGGTACGATACATCACACACTCGGCGTGGGTGAGTTTCTTCGAGTCGAGCAGGGTCTTGACATTGTCGTTATGCACGTCGCTCAGTGGAACCAGGTATTTCTCTGTCTTGTGTTTGGCCATGGTGGGCAGCAGGTCGTCAATCTTGCCTGTGCTGCCGAAGAAAACCTTGCGTTTTCTGTACTGCACGTATTTCTGGATGTAGAGTGCAATGGTTTCGGTGACGCAGAAGTATTTCATGTCTTCCGGAATATTCACACGCATTTCTTTGCAAAGCTGGAAGAAATTGTCTATCGCATGGCGTGATGTGAATACGATGGCAGTATAGCTCAGAATGTTGATTTTCTGCTGTCGGAATTCTTTAGGTGTGAGGCCTTCTACCTTGATGAAAGGTCTGAATACCAATTCAACGCCACATTTTTCGGCAATATCAAAATAGGGCGACTTCTCACTGGAGGGTTTCGGTTGTGAAACCAGAATCTTCTTGATCATTTGCGTCTCAATAATTTACTTTCAAACAATTGCTTATTAGCAGTAAAGCCCCCCACATGCTGAAGGGGGGAATGATTTCGAGGGCACAAAAGTACAAAATTATTTGCAGAATTGAGCCTATTCCTTTGAAAAAGATGACATAACACTTGTAAAATAACAGAATTTTCACCAAAATGAACACTCCCATCAGGTAAATAAAGCATTTTTTACCATCAATATCAAAGAAGATCTGCAGCAAAACGGCAGGGGCTACCAGCATGCCGGCGATGGCAAGTACGAAGAGTTGGGTCTTGACCCACTGCAGGTGTTGGCGTGTGTCAAAGAAGATGCTGTCGCAGATACATATCAGCGCGTATTTGATGACGACATAGCCTAACAGCATGGCCAGATAGATAGCCATGAGCATATACTGGGAGGTGAAGGCGAGGTTTTCGGTAAGGCTGATGTCTGTATTCTGGAACTGGTAGATGGACAGCAGCAGACATCCCTGCAGAACGAGAAAGAACTGGAAGCGCACCTCGTTGGTGGTTTCGTTCACAAAGGTGGGACCGGAGTGGGAAATATAAAAGAAGTCCTTCGCCTGCCGGTAGAGAAATCCGCTCGACATGCGGAAGGCGGTGAGGGCAAGGACAAAGCACAGCAATATCATCAGCGTGATGACATTGTCATTGCGCAGGCTATAGGGGAGGGGGTCTCCCGCCACCCCATATCTGCCCCCGTTGAGTTCGGGATGGAACAGCGTATCGGTTGAAAAATAGCTTTCCCGATAGTAGGTGGGCAGTTGGGTGTTGGTGAATTCCCCTTCTTCCTGTATCAGGGAATCCTGTATCAGGGAATCTTGTATCAGCGTGTCTTGAACCAAGGTGTCTTGAGTCAAGGAGTCTTGAAATGCTTTCACAATGATGCTGTTGGGCTTAGCTTAGCTGGAAGGCTTTTCGGATTTCGTCCACGCGGTCGAGTTTCTCCCAGGTAAAGAGTTCTACGTCCATCACCTTGGTTTCGTGATAGTGGCTGGTAAAGGTTTTCTGGATGGTATGCGGCATCCTGCCCATGTGTCCGTATGCTGCTGTTTCGCGATACATGGGCTGGCGCAGTTTCAGTGAGCGTTCGATGGCTTTGGGGCGCAGGTCGAAGAGCTGTTCGATGCGCTTGGCTATCTCGCTGTCGCTCATGTTCACTTTGCTGCGGTTGTAGGTGTTGACATAGATGTTCATGGGTTTGGCGACGCCGATGGCATAGCTTACCTGTACCAGCATCTCGTCTGCCACGCCGGCTGCAACCATGTTCTTGGCTATATGGCGAGCGGCATAGGCTGCCGAGCGGTCCACCTTGCTGGAGTCCTTGCCGCTGAAGGCTCCGCCTCCGTGGGCTCCTTTGCCGCCGTAGGTGTCGACGATAATCTTGCGTCCTGTCAGTCCCGTATCTCCGTGAGGACCGCCGATGACAAACTTGCCCGTAGGGTTGACATAGTATTTGATGTCGTCGTTGAAGAGGCTCAGCACCTTCTCGGAGTGTATCTGTTCCTTGACACGGGGTATCAGTATGTTCAGCACATCCTCGCGTATACGCTGCTGCATGGCTTCGTCTGTGTCAAACTCGTCGTGTTGGGTAGAAACGACGATGGTGTCAATGCGCTCGGGTATGCCTTCATCGCTGTATTGGATGGTAACCTGGCTCTTGGAGTCGGGACGCAGATAGGTCATTTGTCTGCCTTCTTTGCGGATGTCGGCAAGCGTGCGCATCAGCAGGTGGGCAAGGTCGAGGGAGACGGGCATGAAGTTTTCCGTCTCGTTGGTAGCATAGCCGAACATCATACCCTGGTCGCCGGCACCCTGGTCTTCTTCCGTAACCATACCGTTGGCCTCGTGGTTCATCTTGTCCACGCCGCGGTTGATGTCGTCGCTCTGTTCGTGGATGGCACTGAGAATACCGCAGGAGTTGCCGTCAAACTGGTATTCGGCTTTGGTATATCCTATGTCCTTGATGGTGTTGCGTGCGATGGTTTGCAGGTCGATGTAAACATCACTGTGTACTTCGCCCATGATGACCACTTGTCCCGTAGTTACAAACGTTTCGCAAGCCACACGTGCGTGCTCATCGTAGGCCAGGAACTGGTCGAGGATGGCGTCACTGATCTGATCTGCCACCTTGTCGGGATGTCCTTCAGATACTGATTCGGATGAAAATAGATATGACATAGTCTTCAAATGATATTTTTGTGAGTGTTATTTTTTTTCTTTCAGATATTTTTATGGTCCTGTAAGGCAGTCTTTTACAGCTGTCCGGCTTCAACCATCAGCACCACCCGTTCCGTCAGCCGGTCGGTTCCGTCGGCATCATATTCCTTTTTCAGTGAGGCACCGAAGATGCTGGAGAAGGCTTGCCAGAATCCGGCACGGATGGGACCTAAGAAGGCTTTGAGGATGTCGTAGGAGGAGGAGTTACACTCCCTGTAAACCAGCTTGATGAGCAGTTTGCCCTGAGAGTAGGTCAGTTTCTTCATCCTGGGCTTATAAGTTTCCAGGATATACTTCTCTACTTTCTTCATGTGCTCGTCTTTAGCCTTCTTGTTGGGCAGCGTCTCCAGATATTCGTAGGTCTCCATGATGATCTTGTTCACCTCCTTGGCTATGGGCAGTACGGTCTTCACGTTCTTGACCAGTCGCAGGTAGCTGTTTGCCTGTTTGGAGTTCTTGAAGGTCAGCGATGGATAGACAAACACGTTGTTCATCTCCATGTAGGGAATGCTGTCGCCGTTGTGTATCACCTTGCTCACCCTCACCATCGGCACAAAGGAGGGATGGTCCATGTCCACAGTCGTTTCTTCCGAATGTCGGCTGTCGACACTCTTGCCTGTCTGTGCGCCGGCTGTCAGCCAGGAGCAGCTGCAGCAGAAGGCAGCCAACAGACATCTGAAGGTTATCCTGTGGGTGATGTGCATGTGTTATGATGCCTGTTCTTTGGTCTTGAAGGCAAGGGCGTACATCCTGATTTGCTTGACCATGGCCAGCAGGCCGTTGCTGCGGGTGGGGCTCAGGTGGTCTTTCAGTCCTATCTGTTCGATGAAATAGAGTTCTGTCTGAAGTATTTCGTCGGGAGTGTGCCCGCTGAGAACCCTGATGAGCAGGGCGATGATACCCTTGACAATGAGTGCGTCACTTTCAGCCTGAAGGGTGATGACGCCGTCGTTGTAGTCAGCCTGAAGCCATACTCGGCTCTGGCAACCGTCAATCAGGTTGGATTCTGTCTTGTATTGGGGGTCGAGGGAACCGAGTTCGTTGCCCAATTCTATCAGCAACTGGTATTTGTCCATCCAGTCGGTCAGTTCGGCAAACTCCTCTACAACCTCGTCTTGCAGTTCGTTGATGCTCATATCTTTTGTTTTTGTATGTTGCTTGATGTACAGTCTCTTTCGTAGGGGCTATTCCTGTTCTGTCTTCACAATCTTGAACAGCTTGTCGCTGGGACGTATCTTGTCGGGAACGGCAAAGGAGACGTGGGTGCCCTTGGGGGCTGTCTGTACCGGTTCCAGTTCCAGTCGTATCTCCTTGGCATCTACATACATGACGCCTGTCGTAGGACCCGTGATGAGCAGTCTGTCACCCACATTCAGTTCGGCTGCCTCTACCGTAAATTCTGCCACGCCCAGTTTGGAGAAGTATTTGACGCCTTTGCCTACGTAGACCTTTCTCTCCGTGGCATTGGAGCCGTAGTTGTGGTTCCATTCGCCCAGGCGCTGCCCCAGATAGTAACCGTCCCAGAAGCCACGGTTGAAGACGGTAGACAGTCTCTCGTCCCATTCGTTCTTCTTTTCTTCGGTAAAGGTGCCGTCGATGACGCTCTGTATGGCCTCCTTGTAACATTTCACTACGGTGTAGACATATTCTGGTCCGCGGGCTCTTCCCTCTATCTTCATGACTCTGACGCCCGAAGCCAGCAGCTTGTCCATGAAGCGGATGGTTTTCAGGTCCTTGGGACTCATGATATACTTGTTGTCGATGTCCAGCTGTTCGCCTGTCTCGTTGTCGGTGGCGGTGTAAGAGCGGCGGCATACCTGCACGCAGCTGCCCCTGTTGGCGGAGCGGTTGGCATGGTGAAGACTCATGTAACATTTGCCGCTGATAGCCATGCACAGCGCACCGTGGCAGAACATCTCAATGCGTATGCGTTCGCCTTTAGGTCCCCGTATGTCCTGTTCTTCAATGTCGTGGAAGATGGCAGCCACCTGGTCGAGATTCAGCTCGCGAGCCAGCACGACGACATCGGCAAACTGGGCGTAGAACTTCAGAGCCTCTGTATTGGAGATGTTCAGTTGGGTGCTGAGGTGTACCTCCTGACCGATGCGGTTGCAGTAAGTCATCACAGCCACGTCACTGGCTATGACGGCAGATATGCCAGCCTTCTTGGCGGCATCGACGATGGTGTGCATGTTGTCCATGTCCTCACCGTAGATGATGGTGTTGACGGTGAGATACGACTTGATGCCATGTTCCGAGCATGTTTGCGCTATCTCGTGCAGGTCGTCAATAGTGAAAGTATTGGCTGAATGGGCACGCATGTTAAGCTGGCCGATGCCGAAATAGATAGCATCAGCACCCGCCTGAATGGCTGCCGTGAGCGACTCTCTGGAGCCTACCGGAGCCATGATTTCAATGTCCTTGATATCGTATTCCATATTCAAACGCTGCAAAATTACTAAAAAACTGAGTAAATGGAGACTTTTTTCAGTATTATTTAGTATATTTGCGCGATTTAATCATCTGTGGGATTCCCACGGTTTATAAAAGACACATAGAAATGAAAGTATTGCTTGTTAATGGCAGCCCCCACAAAATGGGCTGCACGTATACTGCCCTCGAAGAGGTGGCAGGCGTTCTGAACAGTCTGGGTATCGAGACCGAGCACTTCTGGGTGGGTAACAAACCCGTCATGGGGTGTATCGGATGCGGACATTGCAGTCAGAGCAAACGCTGCTGGTTTGGTGATGACCCCGTGAACGAGTTTCTCCAGAAGGTGCCTGCTACCGACGGCTTCGTCTTTGGTACGCCCATCCATTTTGCCGGTACATCGGGAGCCATCAAGTCGTTCATGGACAGAGCCTTCTGCTCTAAGTTGGGACTGTATGCCAACAAGCCGGCGGCTGCCATCGTCAGCTGCAGGCGTGGCGGTGCTCAGGGAGGTTTTGAAGATCTGAACCGCTATTTCACCATTGCCAATATGCCCGTCGTTTCGTCTGAATACTGGAATGAGGTTCATGGCAATACGCCGGAGGAGGTGAAGCAGGACCTGGAAGGCTTGCAGGTGATGCGCCAGTTGGGCAGAAACATGGCATGGCTGCTCCGCTGCATCGAGGCTGGCCGCAAGGCTGGCGTGGCTGAGCCGGAACACGAGGCGAAGACGAAAACAAACTTTATCCGATAAACATCTCTGGCTTATGAAGGGAGTACAATGGAACGATGACTACTGGCTGCTGCTGATGCAGGTCTATCTGCACAAGCCGGTGGGAGTGAAGCCCGTTTACAGCAAGGCGATGGTGACGCTGGCTCTGGAACTGCATATCCATCCGCAGACACTATTCAACAAGATGTGTTCCTTAGCCAATTTGCAGACACCCCGACTGGAGCGTATCTGGCAGCAGTATGTCGGCTCGCCAAGCCGTCTGGCAAGGGCAGTGAGACTGCTGCGCGAGATGAGAGGCTTCAGCCATGCCGATGCTTTTTACGAAGGAGTAGAACTGAACGAGACCTTCGAGCGGGACTTCAGACCTATCGAGGGCTGCGAGCCCCTCACGCCCGTGATGCTCATCCTTATCCTCGACGTCTATTTCCGTCTTACTCCCAATACCATGGTGGCAAAAACTCCCGAGGTGATTCAGCTGGCGCGTCTGCTGGGTATTCATCCCGAGACGGTGGTCGATGTGATGGAGTCGTATCAATATTGCGACCCCTATCTCAACCGACCCTTCCCTACGCCCACTCCGCTTCTGGCTGCCGCCCAGCGGATATGGCTGCGCTTTGGCAACAGCAATCCGGTACAGCTGGCATCTTATGCCTCACAGCTCAGTGAGTATTTCCATTGATAAAGCCTCGTGATGTATTCGCATGATACACTAAATAGCAGTAAATGAAGAAACTATATATTCTCGACTTCGACGGGACGCTGGGTGATACACGACAGTTGATTGTCAATACCATGCAGCAGACCTTGCAAGCCTTGTCCTTGCCCTCACGTACCGACGATGAGTGTGCCGCCATGATAGGGCTGCCCCTCAAACAAACGTTCACCCATCTCATTCCCATGGACGATGAGATGGGTGAACGCTGTCAACAGACCTATAATGAGTTGTTTCTGCGAAACAACAAGGCGGGATGTGTTCCCCTCTTTCCACATGTTGTTTCTACCATCCGACAGTTGCATGCACGGGGAGCTGTCATGACCATAGCCAGCAGTCGAGGGCGCGATTCGCTGCAGGCATTCGTAGATGATTTGGGACTCGGACCATACATCTCTTATATTGTCTCCGCTTGGGATGTGAAGAATGCCAAGCCTGCCCCCGACATGGTGTTGGATATTCTCAGCCACACCGGCATTCCTGCTTCAGAAGCCATCGTCGTGGGTGATACCAGTTATGATATTCTGATGGCGAAGGCGGCTTCGGTCACTGCCTGTGGTGTCACTTATGGCAATGGAAGACGCGAAGAACTCGTCGAAGCTGGTGCAGACTGGGTGATAGATGACTTTGCCGATTTGTGTTCCTGATGCTCACCCGATTTTTTGTCTGATACTTACCCGTTTGTCACAGTCTTTCCACGCTCTTTGTCACACTTATTGATGGGGTAAAGTGAAGTTTAGTCGTTTATTATCATCACTTAGTAACTATAAACGTATTCGTCGTAAATGTTATTCGTGTCATAGCCATAGCTTGTGAACAATTTTGCTATGAGTTTCTGCTGCTCCTCCGTAATGAGTTTCTCGCCTCTCAGGCTGCGATAGAAACTGGTACGTCCACCGAGTGTCGATGGTTTTCATTTTATGGGTGGTTTTTCATTCTGCCGACGGTTTTTCATTCGTTAGGACAACAATCCCTGCCTTTTCCTTTGCCGCTGTCGTCCGGGGCGGCTCAGCCCAGTGAGATGGTCTCTACCTCTACATGCTCAT
>CAMAHD010000065.1 GCA_945834405.1 uncultured Prevotella sp.
CGATAAGTCCGAGGATAACGAAGAATATCGATATCACCGTCGAGAGCACCGGACGTTTGATGAAATTTGTAAATGTCATAATTTTATCTATTTACTCGTTTGATATAAGAGTTATGTGGGGGAGTTATGATGGGAAGTTATGACTACTTTTTCCCGCTAAGCGCACCTATCACTGCCGAGGCAGAGTTCTGTCCCTCACCAAGCTTGGCTGCATCATCAATTTTTTTCTGATACTGGGCTTCGGAAATAGGCTTAATCTCCATGCCGTCAGAGAGCGAGGTGATTCCCTTGGACACATAACGGTCGCCTGGCTTCAGGCCTCCGGTAACTATATAATAGATGCCATCGTCCTGGGGATTGACCTGTATCTCGGTATACTTCACCTTGTTGTCCTTGCCTACAAGATAGACAAATTTCTTATTCTGCACCTCAGAGGTTGCTGTCTGAGGAATCAAGATGGCACTGCTGTTCACATTGGGAATGACAATCTGTCCAGCACCACCAGAACGAAGTTCATGACGAGGATTGGCAAAACGGGCAATGAGCGATACCGAACCCGTTGACGCATCGATGACACCACTGGCTTTTACTACCTTACCTGGCTCGCTGTAGATGCTACCATCAGCCAACTGGAGTTGAACAGGAGGATAAGCAGCCAACGCGCCACTGACTCCACCTTCGTTCTTGGTCATAGTCAGCATATCCTTCTCTGTAACAGAGAAATAAACCTCCATCGTATTAATGTCGGAAACAGTTGTCAGAGGCTCAGCACTGGCAGAGCTGACAAGAGCACCCACCTTGAAGGGCAATGAGCCAACAACACCAGATGCGGGACTCTTGACATAGCAATAACTCAACATCTCCTCTGCTGAAGCCAGACCTGCCTTGGCTTGTGCCAGCTGAGCCGAACTGGTATTGTAAGTATTCTCTGCTGTCTGCAACTCATATTCGCCAATAACCTTGGCGGCATACAACTTCTGCGCATTTTCAAAAGTCAGCTTGGCTGTAGCTAACTGTGCCTGAGCGGTATTCACCGAAGCCTTGGCCTGACGCAACTGTGCCTGATAGGTCTCGTTGTCAATGACAAACAGCAACTGGCCAACCGACACCGACTGTCCCTCCTGCACGCATACTTTTGTAATAAATCCTGATACTTTGGGACGTATCTGTACATCCTGTACACCCTTTATTGTTGCTGGATAAGTGGTTTGCAACTGTGTACTCTCGGTTGATACGGTCCTAACTGCATACTCATTGTCGGCAAAATTTGGCTTTCCGCTTCTTCCGCCGCCACCACATGATACAAGGGTCAAGCCTAACGCGGCGACCATCATCATTGATTTCTGTCTCATACCTTAATATATAATTCTCTATTTAATAATTGCACATTTGCTGTACTGATGCTCATTGATGATGTTGGTATCTCATCATAAGCGAAAACTTTGGCTGTCTATTTGGTTTTCGCCGTGCAAAGTTACTCAAATTCACGAAAGTATAATTCTGTGACACCCTATATTTAACAATAATTCTCTATATTGAACATCATTTACGCAAATTTGACCAACAATTACTCCCTCAGTCCCATTTTCCGAGCTTTTTCCATGAGTAGCGTCATCAGCGGCTCGCGCTCATTGGCCACACGGTCGTCCAGTACGGCTTCCTTGAGATATTGCTTGAGTTGCCCCACCTCCCTACAGGGTGGCAGATGGAACATCTCCATAATTTCATTACCGTCAATACAGGGTTGGAGCAGGCGTTTATAGTCTTTTTCCTTGAGGTCGGTGAGTTTTTCTCTCACCACTCTGAAATTCTCCAGAAACTGTTTTTTCTTCACCTCATTCTTGCTGGTTATATCTGCCTCACAGAGTTTCATCAAATCGTCGATGTCATCCCCGGCATCATTCATCAGCCTACGCACCGCACTGTCTGTCACCACCTCATCAGCAATGACAATAGGACGCATGTGCAAGTCTACCATCTTCTGCACATACTTCATCTTCATATCCAAAGGTAAAGAAAGCCTGCGGAACACATGCGGAACCATCTTGGCTCCCACGAGGTTGTGATTGTGGAACGTCCATCCCACGGGAGGTGCCCATTTCTTGGTACGTGCCTTTCCGATATCATGCATCAGAGCCGCCCAGCGAAGCCACAGATTGTCACTGTGGCGACACAGATTATCCAGTACTTCCAGTGTGTGATAGAAATTGTTTTTGTGACCTCTTCCGTCCCTCACTTCTACCATATCCAAAGCTGCCAGTTCGGGGAGAATCAACTGCAAGAGTCCACAGCGGTGCAAATCCACAAATCCACGGCTGGGAGTGGAAGTCATCAGTATCTTGTTCAGCTCTTCCTTGATACGCTCACCGCTGATAATCTTGATTCTCTCTGCATTGCGCTCCAACGCCTCAAATGTTTCGTCCTCAATCCTGAACTTCAGTTGAGTGGCAAAACGGATGCAACGTAACATACGCAGGGGGTCATCGCTGAAGGTAATGTCTGGGTCTAAGGGGGTTCGGATGATGCCGTCCTCCAAATCGTAGAGACCGTCGAAGGGGTCCACCAGTTCTCCAAAGCGCTCTTCATTCAGACAGATGGCCATAGCATTGATGGTGAAGTCACGGCGGTTCTGGTCGTCTTCCAGGGTACCATTCTCCACAATGGGTTTACGAGAATCGTGGCTGTAGCTCTCCTTGCGGGCTCCCACAAACTCCACTTCCTGATGGTCATATTTTACCTGGGCAGTACCGAAATTCTTGAAAACAGAAAGATTAGCTTTCTTTCCAAGCAGCTTTGCCAAACCATCAGCTACCTGTATGCCACTACCTACCACCACGACATCAATATCGTTTGAGGGACGTTCTAAAAAGATATCACGCACATAACCTCCCACTACGTAGCACTCCACGCCAAGGCTGTCTGCCACCTGACTGATTTGGTGAAAGATCTGTTTATCAAGAATTTCCGCAAGTTCTGAATCTGAATATAGCTTCATTTTTATCCTTTTTCTTTCCGGCGGAAGCTGTATTTTCCACCTCATGTATTCATTCAAAACGCGAAGTTAAGATTTTTTTCTGATTCCTGCAAACACTTGTCATTTTTTTCACGCTTATTAAGTGATGGAGGCATTGCTGTCTGAACAGTGCGTTTCTTCTTCTCCATGAATCAGTGGTTTTTAAGGTCACAAACTGTCTGTTCGTAGTCAATGAGGTGGGTCACTGTGGGCGTGTCTCCGCAGACAGGACAGTGATGGACAGGGTGAATATTTATTTTGCGGAAGTCCATCGTCTTGGCATTGAAGACAAGCAGCTTATTGGTAAGAAGTTCACCGGCTCCCGTAAGGAATTTCAATGTCTCTGCGGCTTGAATAGTGCCAAGCATTCCGGCAATAGCTCCCAATACGCCTGCCTGTGAACAGGTCGGCACTGCACCAGCAGGAGGTGGCTCCTTAAACATACACCGATAGCAAGCAGTGCCTGGCAGATGAGTAAACGTCTGCCCCTCAAACTGCAGGATTCCGCCGTGACTGAAAGGTTTTCCCTCCATCACGCAAGCATCATTGATCAGGAACTTGACAGGAAAATTGTCCGTACCGTCAATGACAAAATCATAGTCGCGAATCACATCTCTTATGTTGTCTGCACAGAGAAATTCCCTGATAGCATTCACCTTCACGTGGGGATTGATGGCCCTGATACTATCTGCTGCAGAAATCACTTTTGGCTTACCGATGTCGGCAGTAGTGTGGATAATCTGACGTTGCAGGTTGCTCAAATCAACCACATCGCCATCTACAATGCCGATGGTTCCTACTCCTGCTGCTGCCAAATAGAGGGCGACTGGCGAACCTAATCCTCCGGCACCAACCACAAGCACCTTGCCTTGCCTGATTTTTTCCTGTCCTTCAACGCCTACATCTTGCAACAGAATATGTCGGCTATAGCGTTGCAGTTCTTCTTCTGTAAAATCGTACATATTCAAATGTATCACATTTTGTACTCTGCTTTCGCATATAAAGAGAGTGAGCCAAAATCATCAGCTCACCCCCTTTTGACTTCTTAGAGAAGGGAATCGAACTTCTCCTGCAGTTTGGTTTTAGATACAGCACCTACCAGTTTGTCAACAACTTTGCCATCTTTGAAGAACAGGATGGTTGGAATGTTGCGGATGGAGTATTCGGCAGCAAGGTCGTCACATTCCTCAACATCGCACTTGCCGACAGCAATCTTACCATCATATTCATTGGCAAGTTCCTCTACGATAGGAGCTATCATGCGGCATGGTCCACACCAAGTAGCCCAGAAATCCACTACCAGCGGAAGGTTTCCACTCTTCAAACTCTCGAAATTCTCATTTGTAATCTTTACTTCCATTGTTCTGTTATTTAAATGATGAATATAATTCAAATTATGTTCTCTAATTGATACTGTAACTCAGCACTTCACTGTTGTTGTCGATAAACGCCAACAGATGATGATTCACATCCACCATGCTGTTTTTGCTGCGCAACAATACATGATTTTTTCCACTGGTATCACGCAACTGGAAAAACAGTTTGGTGGTTCCAGGATGCTCTCGCACCATCTCACCCAAATCCTGAACCACTTGCTGGTCAACCAAATCAGACTTGATAGTAATGGTCAGTCGGTCAATGGCTTTTTCCTTGATGGTCTGGAGATATTCAATGTTCTGCACCTTCAAGTCATAGATATTACTATCCCGATACCTTGGCATACATTTGGCTGTGATATATACCGTGCTGCCTTCGGTAAACATGCCAGACCACCGTCCCCAGTCTTCGCCGAAAAGTCCTAATTCCCCACTGCCGTCGTAATCTTCTATCGTTACGAAACCACAGGGTTTGCCTTGCTTGGTAAACTTTGTCTTGATGCCGGTTACTATCCCACCCATAATCACATCATCGCGATCGCTAAGCTGATTGATGTCAGACAGTTCCTGACACTTGGTATTGCAGAGATTATCAAGCACAATACGGTATTCATCCAACGGATGGGCTGAGAGATAGATACCTACATATTCGCGCTCACGATTCAAACGCTCAATATTACTCCAAGCGCTGGCTTTGATGACAGGGGGAGTAGCAATCTCCACCGCATTATCTCCTCCAAAGAGGGAGTTCTGCATCTGTCTCTGCTCTGCCTGATAGGTCTGTCCGTAACGTATGAGTACATCGAGGAAAGTCTCTCCCTTGGCATTCACGGAAAAATAGTCCTCGCGCTTGAGATCGGTGAAACTGTCGAAACCGCCACTTAATGCCAGACTCTCGAAAGCTTTTCGATTGACATTGGCAAAGTTGACTCGCTGGGCAAAGTCGTAGATACTTTCGTAAGGACCGTTCTTTTCGCGCTCGTTGATGATGGCGGCTGCAGCAGCTCCACCAATACCTTTGACGGCAGCCAGTCCGAAACGTATCTCTCCCTTGTGGTTGACACCAAACTTATCTACACTCTCGTTGACGTCTGGTCCAAGGGTAGCGATACCCATCGAGCGGCACTCATCCATCAGCTTGGTGATTTCCTTGATATCATCCTTACGACGACTCATGATGGCAGCCATAAACTCCGCCGGATAATTGGCTTTCATGTAAGCCGTCTGGAATGCCACCCATGAGTAGCATGCGGCATGACTCTTGTTGAAAGCATAAGAAGCGAATTTCTCCCAATCTGCCCAAATCTTTTCCAGTACACTCGGGTCGTGACCATTCTTCTTTCCACCCTCAATGAACTTGGGTTTCATGGCATCAACGATTGCCTTCTTCTTTTTACCCATCGCCTTACGAAGAGCGTCGCTCTCTCCACGGGTGAAATCAGCCAACTGACGTGACAGCAACATCACCTGCTCCTGATAAACAGTAATTCCGTAAGTATCCTTCAGATATTTTTCCATGCAGGGTATATCATATTTAATAGGCTCCCTGCCTGTCTTTCGGGCGATAAAAGAAGGGATATAATCCATAGGACCAGGTCGGTAAAGGGCATTCATGGCTATGAGGTCTTCGAAAACCGTCGGTTTCAGCTCACGCAGGTATTTCTGCATTCCTGCCGACTCAAACTGGAATGTACCAATGGTACGTCCTTCCTGATAGAGTTGATAGGTTTTCTCGTCATCTATGGGGATATTATCCAAATCGACATCTATTCCCCTGGTACGCTTGACGTTAGCCACAGCTTCTTTCAACTCCGAAAGGGTTTTCAATCCCAGAAAGTCCATCTTGATAAGTCCAGTTGACTCGATGACATGACCATCGTATTGGGTGCAATTGGTCTTGGTATCTTTGAAGTCTGGATCATCTGCTGTTGATACAGGAACCCAGTCGCTGATAGGGTCACGACAGATGATAAATCCACAGGCATGTATACCCGTTCCCCGGACCGTTCCCTCAAGCATCTTGGCATATTTGATAGTATTACGCAACTGAGGGTCAGTGGATGCTTCCGCGTCACGCAGTTCCGGCGTACACTTGATGGCATTGGGCAAGTTCATCTTCATACCATCCGGAAGGCGGTCGGGAATGGCTTTACAGAGGGCATTGGAAACTGGCAGAGGAAGTTTCTCCACACGTGCCACGTCCTTGATAGAGTTTTTGGTCGCCATACTGGCGTAAGTGATGATATGGGCACAGTTCTCATGTCCATACTTATCCTCCACCCATTTGAGCACCTTACCGCGACCGTCATCATCAAAGTCTGTATCAATATCCGGCAAGGAGATACGGTCGGGATTCAGGAAACGCTCGAAAAGAAGATCATACTTAAGGGGATCTATCTTAGTGATTCCCAGACAATAAGCCACGACTGAACCTGCCGCCGAACCACGTCCGGGACCTACCATTACACCTAACTGGTCGCGAGCCGAATTGATAAAGTCCTGAACAATGAGGAAGTAGCCAGGGAAACCCATCGTCTTCATGATGTGCAATTCAAAACGCACGCGGTCATCAACATGTTCTGGCAGGGGGTCTCCATAGCGTTTGCGAGCACCCTCGTATGCCAACTTTGCCAAATAGTCTGCTTCGAACTTGACACGATAGAGTTTGTCGTAACCACCGAGCTTGTCTATCTTCTTCTGTGCTTCTTCTGGCGGCAGGGCATTCTCGCCATTTTCATCTGATGTAAACTCACGATAGAGGTCTTCTTCCGAGAACTTCTGACGCCATTGCGCTTCTGTGCCGAAATCTTCGGGTATGGGGAAGAAAGGCATGATAGGGTCATGATCGATGGAGTACATCTCCACCTTATCAAGAATCTCACAGGTATTTGACAATGCTTCGGGTATATCAGAGAAGATGTCGTTCATCTCCTCACGTGTCTTGAACCACTCCTGTTTAGAATAGAGCATACGTGAAGGGTCATTCAGGTCCTTACCCGTAGAGAGGCACAAAAGATGGTCATGAGCCTCAGCATTATCCTCGTCTACAAAGTGTACGTCATTGGTACATACCAACTTAATATCCAGCTCTTTAGCCAGCGATATCAGTTCTTTGTTTGCCTTTTGCTGCAAAGGGAATGTTTCTCTGTTGGCACGCACATTGGGATCTTTCACCTCATGACGCTGCAACTCCAGATAATAATCATCTCCAAAGAGGTTTTTATACCACTTTGCAGCCTCTCGGGCACCTTCCATATCACCCTTGAGTATTTTGGCAGGCACCTCACCGGCAATACAAGCAGAACACACAATCAAATCTTCATGGTATTTCTCCAAATCGGCACGGTCTGTTCTGGGACGACCATAGAATCCGTCCACCCATGAATTGCTGACCAGCTTGATCAGGTTCTTGTAGCCATGATAGTTCTTGGCAAGTACAATGAGGTGGTAACCACCACGGTCGCCATGCTCTTTATCCTTGTCAGCCTTGGTACGTCTCGCCACATACATCTCGCAACCAAAGATAGGCTTGAATGGCTCCAAACCTTCCTTCTTCCTGCCCTTGTTGACATCACAGCAATAGTCAAAAAGCTCTTTGATGCCAAACATATCACCATGGTCGGTGACAGCCATGCCCCTCATGCCATTGGCGATGGCTTTGTCAACAAGCTTTGAAATCTTAGACTGGCCGTCAAGAATAGAATAATATGTATGTACATGTAGGTGAACGAAATCCTGCATATTTCCGTGTATTTTTTGCAATTTGAGGTGTAAAGTTACGTCGAAAACCTGAAACTGCCAAAAGAATCGGGGAAAATGTTTGTAAGATAAGCAAAAAAGGCGTACCTTTGCAGAGAATATCTAAACAATCAAACAATCTATGGGAGAAAGAATACGTAAACTCAAAAAAATACGCATCCACCATGAAGGGACGAATACATTGGTATACAGCTTAGTGATCATCCTTTGCATCGGTTATGTACTATGGGAAGCCTGCTGTACCAAGTGGCCCGCAGGCATCTTCTTGGCGATTACACTTACTGCATGGGCTATCGTTCTGAACTTCTATCGTTGCCCCATTCGCTATTTCAATGGGGACACCACACGAGCTGTAGTGGCTCCTGCAGACGGCAAGGTGGTCGTTATAGAAGAGGTGGAAGAAAACACCTACTTCCATGAGAAGAGACTGATGGTTTCTATTTTCATGAGTCTGTTTAATGTTCATGCCAACTGGTTCCCCGTAGACGGCAAGGTGAAGTTTGTTGACCATAAGGACGGCAACTTCCACAAGGCATGGTTACCCAAAGCCAGCGAGGAGAACGAACGTGCTGACGTCATGATAGAGACCCCGGAGGGGCATCAGGTATTATGCCGACAAATAGCAGGTGCCATGGCACGCCGTATCGTCACTTATGCCAAACCCGACGAGGAATGTTTCATTGACGAACATCTGGGCTTCATCAAACTGGGTTCACGTGTAGACGTCTTCCTGCCCCTTGGTTCTGAGGTGTGCGTGAAGATGGGACAGTCAACAACAGGAGACCAGACCGTCATCGCCTATCTGCCCAAGACATAAGGACAGTCTACCCTTCCCCCTTCAGGAACTATTACAAAACCTATCGTACAACCTACTGCACTTGAAAGATGATTAAGAAACACATACCTAACACCATCACCTGTTGCAACCTCATCTCCGGTTGTATTGCCACCCATTTTGCCTTCTTTGGCAATTATCAGATGGCTTTCCTTTTTATCATATTAGGTGCTGTCTTTGATTTCTTTGACGGTATGAGTGCCCGCCTTTTGGGTGTCTCTTCACCCATCGGAAAGGAACTGGACTCTTTGGCAGATGTCATCACCTTTGGTATGGCACCTTCTGCCATGATTTTCTGTTTACTCTTTTCCCAAAGTCATTTTGACAAGTTCGGATTCATTGGAACATGCCTGCCCTATACAGCCTTTGTCATAGCTGCCTTTTCTGCATTGAGGCTGGCAAAGTTCAACCTGGACGAACGACAGACATCGTCTTTCATCGGTCTTCCCACCCCTGCCAATGCCTTGTTCTGGGCATCACTGATTGTCGGCAGCGAATATATCCTGACATCATCAACAATCAACATGCTGTGCATTGTAATCTTGGTATTCATCATGTCATTTCTGCTGGTGGCAGAAATTCCCATGTTTGCCCTCAAGTTCAAGCACTGGGGATGGAAAGAGAACCGAGTGAAATACATCTTTATACTCAGTTGCATTCCCCTCCTGCTGATTCTGCGCACGAGTGGCTTTGCTGCCATCATCGCCTGGTATGTGGTCTTGTCTGCCATCACAAACAAGAAAGCATAGCCAGTCTATCTACAACCAAATTCCCGGAAACGCATGTTACTGAAAGGTCTTTTTCTGATTATTCTCATAGTCATCATAGCTATTGTTTCCATTGCACTGGTGGTATTGAGATTCTTATGGAAGGGTTTTCACTTCATCCGTAAGATGACCGATGCCGACGATGCCCGCACCAACAGGCACAACCGTGACTACACGGGCAGGCGTCAACAGCATTACAGCTATAATACCTATCAAAACCAAGGAAACCATCAGAACAGCAAGGAAGAAAGACAAGGACAAAAAAATACGCATGTCCATGAGGATATAACCATCGTCGACATGCGTAATCCCGAACAAACGGAACGCCGTATCTTCAGTGACGAAGAGGGCGAATACATTGAATTTGAGGAGGAGAAATAACTTCATGATGTTCCCAACAAAAAGAATCGTCAGAAACAGGGTTGAAGTAAGGACATGTTTAGTTATGTACTAATGTGCCTATTTCCTCTCCTGCCATTACCTTTTTCAGGTTGCCATAGACATCCATATTGAAGACATAGATGGGAAGATTGTTTTCCTTACACATGGTGGTGGCAGTCAAGTCCATCACTTTGAGTCCCCGAGTATATATTTCATCATAAGTGATGTCGGTAAACTTGGTGGCAGTCGGGTCTTTCTCTGGGTCAGCAGTATAGATACCATCCACACGAGTACCCTTCAGCATCACATCAGCCTCTATCTCTATACCACGCAGACTTGAACCTGTGTCTGTAGTGAAATAAGGACTTCCAGTACCGGCAGAGAAGATACAAACATAACCAGCTTCCATCGCCTCAATGGCCTTCCACTTGGTATAGAACTCTCCTATCGGCTCCATGCGGATGGCTGTAAGAACCTTAGTCTTTACGCCTAAAGCTCCCAACGCAGAACTGAGAGCCAACGAATTGATGACAGTAGCACACATGCCCATTTGGTCTCCTTTTACACGGTCGAAACCTTTTTGCGAACCGCTCAAACCACGGAAGATATTTCCGCCACCAATCACGATTCCAATCTGTATACCCATCTCATGCACCTCCTTGATTTGAGCTGCATAATCATTCAAACGCTCCGGGTCGATACCGAAACTCTGCTTGCCCATCAGACTTTCGCCGCTGAGCTTTAATAGAATTCTCTTGAACTTGCTCATTTTTGTATAGTTTTGATAATAATCTTGGTTACTTGATTTCAAAAGTCACTTCCTTGAAAGCATATTTCCGGATTCTTCCTTCCGAATCTCTCAAATGTAACAATCCTGTAGGTTCCACCGTGACAAGCTCTGCACGGAATACGCCCTCCGAATCGCGATAGGGATAAAAACCCCTACGACGATAAAGTTGGGACAGATAAGTTGACACGATCTGCTCAGAATGAGATGCCACTAATTTCATTTCAGCATGAAAAGACGAAAGAACCAACTGCAACAACAGCTGTCTGTCGCCCATCACATGCACTATCTGACAGAGGGAGACTGGATTAGGGGCATCGCTTCGGAAAACTTGTTGATTAACATTGACGCCTGTGCCGATGATACACCTGCCGATACTTGATCCTTGAAGATTGTTTTCTATCAAGATACCGCATAGTTTGCGGTCACGGAAATAAATGTCGTTAGGCCACTTCACACTGAAAGCATTCAGTACATCTTCCTGTTCTTCAAGCGTCCATGCTTCCTCTTTCATCAATCCTCTTACATACTGCCTCAAGGCTCTCAACAAAGCATTGGAGAATGCCATGGAAAGAACAAACTGGTTGGCAGCAGTTACCCCTTTTGGACGGAAGAGAATGGAGAAAAGAAGATTGCTTCCTCGTTCGCTTTCCCACTTGTTCGTTCCCTGCCCTCGTCCTGACGTCTGAAACTCCGTGACAGCAACAACCATTCCCTCTGCCTCATCTCCGGTATATTGCCGTAGATAAGAATTGGTGGAATCTGTCTCTTGGAGACGGATGATTTTGCAGATTTGGTCCATTCTATTTCTCTGTTTCTTGCAAAATTACAATATTTCTATCATTAAGCCAAGAAAAAGTTGTATTTTTGCAGACAAATTGCATAGCTATGACCCCTGAAGAGATTTTGAAAAAAGACGAACACTATATGCGTCTGGCTTTGTTAGAGGCTGAACAGGCAGAACGAGAAGGCGAAGTTCCCATCGGTGCCGTTATAGTATGCCACGACCGCATCATTGCACGTGCCCATAACGAGACAGAGAAACTGCATGATGTCACAGCCCATGCTGAGATGCTTGCCATCACTTCCGCCGCTTCGCAATTGGGAGGAAAATATCTCCATGACTGCACCTTGTACGTAACAGTAGAACCCTGTCTGATGTGCGCTGGCGCACTCAACTGGTCTCAGATATCACGTGTAGTATATGGTGCAAGCGACGACAAGCGTGGCTCCACAACCTTTACCACCCGTGCCTTTCATCCCAAGACAAAGGTGACAGCAGGTGTTTTGGAAGAAGAATGTGCACAGATTATGAAAGCGTTTTTTCTCCGGAAAAGGTGACGTATGGACACACGTCTCTACATATCTCGTTCAACACCGATGATATAGGGATTATAGTCCTCATCATACTCATCCAGAATACCATTCATTTCTGAACCACCTAAAGGTCGGTTACCATAATCCTTACGCAAAGGTTCCGTACGCAAAAGATAGTCGTTCGAAGTAACTGTGGGAATCACAAGACCAAGAAAACCGATAGCCACACGAGTTCCTCCCGGGTTACCTAAATGATGGATACGGGCAGTGGAAAACAATGCATGTCTGTAGACTTCAATCTTGTTCATCTTCTGGAACACATGAAACTGATCCATTTTAATGGCAGCAGTATCAACCGCATTGATGATGGACGTGAGATTTCTCACCACATCGTCACTCTGATCCTGAGGTCCCATGACATTAGCGATGATGCTCAGCGTCACAGCATTCTCCACCTCGCTCTTCATTCTATCATCAGAGGGAACGGAAACCATTGCCACCAGAAGTAAAACAACAACAGCAGCGAATACTTTCAGCAATTTGCCGACACAACCGCCTTTCAGCCCTCCTTTTGCATCATCCCTGACATAAGTTCCTCTATCAATTTGGCTCATAGAAAATAAATAGCAATAGTATTTGCAGGTTAATCAAATAGTCTATACAATGGTTCAAGTTTGTCTTACTTGCCACTATGAATGAGATTCATGAATTCCTGTCGCGTCTTCGCCTGATTGAAAGCACCGCTGAAATCACTGGTAGTAGTGACAGAATTCTGCTTTTCAACGCCCCTCATCTGCATACACAGATGACGAGCCTCCACCACCACCATTACTCCAAGAGGATGCAAAGTCTGCTCAATACATTCCTTGATTTGTAGTGTCATACGCTCCTGCACCTGCAAGCGATGTGAGAAGATGTCTACCACTCGGGCTATCTTGCTGAGCCCCGTGATATAACCATTCGGGATATAAGCTACATGCACCTTACCATAAAAGGGAAGCATGTGATGCTCGCACAAGGAAAAGAAATCAATATCCTTGACAATTACCATCTGACTGTAATCCTCCTTGAAAAGAGCATCTGTAAGCACTTTGCGGGCATCCATCTGATAGCCTCTTGTCAGCACCTTCATAGCTTTGGCAACCCTCATAGGAGTCTTGACCAATCCTTCTCGTTCTATGTCCTCACCCAGCAAACCTAAAATCTGCTGGTAATGGTCTGCCAGCTTCATCAGTTGTCCGTTATCCGCAGTCTCCTTCTGCAGCGATTCATTATCGATAGTTATCATGTTAAGTTCTATTCGGCAGGAATTGCAATACCCACCTTAATATTGTACACTGATTTTCCCTTTGACAATAGCCGCCTGTTGATATCCGGCATGACGGATAGCCGTCAACATGGCATGCGCTTCCTCGTATGTGCGATAGTTACCTACCCTGCAAATCCAGCGAGGCGAATAGAAATGCACATAAACAGGTTCGGTAGGGAAAAGGGCTTTGATGTCATTGCCTGTCTTCTCAGCCTTCAGTCGGTCGTTTCGCGTATTGCCTCCGGCGAACACCTGTACTCTGTAGCCGTCCACCTTATAGCTATTCTTCATCACCTTCTTATGCGTGTCTATCCCTGTTTCCTGTTCAGGTTGCTTGCCCCCTTGTTCTGTATTCTTCGTGTTGGGTTCAGCCGACTTGGCGTTGGGTTTAGAAATAGGTTCAGCAGGCTTGGCTGTTACGGCATCGTTTTTGGCAGGAGCCGTTGGCTGACTCTGCTGCGGAGCTGTCGTAAGAGGAACAGTTCCGTTAACCAAATCTGTAATAGCCCTGCTTTGTGAAACAGAAACAGTGCCTTGACCGTTGGCACTTTTCTGCAAACGGTCAAGGAACAACTGTGCCTGTGCCCTCATGTGTAAACACGAGAACAGAATGGCGATGATGATAGATATACGTTTCATATATTATTTCTTCCAAGCATCGATGATGCCCTTGAAGTCAGCAGCCTTCAAAGAAGCGCCACCGATGAGTCCACCGTCGATGTCGGGCTTGGCAAAGAGTTCGGGAGCATTGCTGGCCTTGCAGCTTCCTCCATAAAGGATAGAAGTTTCGTCAGCAACTTCCTGCCCGTACTTTTCAGCAACCGTGCTGCGGATGAAAGCATGAATCTCCTCAGCCTGCTCAGCAGTAGCAGTCTTGCCAGTACCGATAGCCCAAATAGGTTCGTAAGCAATGATGATATTCTTGAATTCTTCTGCTGAGAGGTTGAATACACTTCCTTCCAGCTCTGCCTTGCAAACCTCGTTCTGCTTGTTGGCTTCGCGCTCTTCCAGACTCTCTCCGATACAGAAGATGACCTTCAGACCGTTCTTGAGAGCCAGCAGCACCTTCTCCTTGAGAATTTCAGGAGTCTCATGATAATATTCGCGACGCTCGGAATGACCCAGAACCACATACTGTGCACCGGTGCTCTTCACCATCTCAGCAGAAACCTCGCCTGTATATGCACCTTTCTCCTTGTCTGCGCAGTTCTCAGCGCCCAGGCCTATCACCTCTTGATTCAGGAACTGTGCGATACTTGCCAGATGAATGAAAGGAGTGCAGATAACAACATCACAGTTGGGTTTCTCTGCTGTTAAAGACTCGTTGAGCTCCTTAGCGAGAGCTACACCTTCTTGCAGGTTCATGTTCATCTTCCAGTTGCCTGCTACGATTTTCTTTCTCATTGTTT
>CAMAHD010000066.1 GCA_945834405.1 uncultured Prevotella sp.
ACGCTATGACTTGAATACAGTAAAAGGAAAGCTTTTCCAACAAGGTTGCTGGAAAAGACCTTCCTTTGTTTATATTGATTCACTTAGCGATTGGCTTTCAGGGCAGCCAAAGAATCCTTGAGTGCTGCAATCTTCTCGCGGCTGTCGCTCTGCTTCTTGCGCTCCATGGCCACCACAGCCTCGGGGGCATGAGCCACAAACTTCTCGTTGGAGAGTTTCTTCTCGATAGAAGCGAGGAACTGCTCAAGGTGCTGCAACTGGGCTTCCTGCTTGGCTATCTCTGCCTCTACGTCTATCAGATGGCCCAGAGGCACGGCAAACTCGTCCGTACCTACCATGAACGAAGAGGCATCGGCGTCTTTCTGCTCAACCACACGGATAGCACTTACATTTGCCATCTTCAGGATGATACTCTCGTACTGAGCAAAGCGGTTCTCTCCCACTGCCTGCAACTCCAGCTCTTCCTTTTGGGCGATGTTTTTCTGGTTGCGGACGGTACGCACGCCACCGACCACTCGCTTCACATTTTCGATGTCAGCATCCAGCTGGCTGTCTGCCTCTTGCGGAGCATCGAGAACAAGACTGTCGCGCATGATGCTTTCTCCATCCTTACGCTCGTAGATGTGCTGCCACAGTTCTTCCGTGATAAACGGCATGAAAGGATGTAACATCTTGAGCAACAGCTCAAAGAAACGGAGTGTTGCAGCATAGGTTTTACCATCGATAGGTGCTCCATAGGCGGGTTTGACCATCTCCAGATACCAGCTGGAGAACTCATCCCAGAAGAGTCGGTATACAGCCATCAGAGCCTCGCTGATACGATATTTGCTGAAGAGCTGTGATACCTCAGCATGGACGATGCGCAGTTTGGCATCAAACCATTTCTCTGCCCATGCACTGGCTTCAGGCTGTTCAATGCTGTCATCAACCTGCCATCCGGTAACCAGACGGAAAGCGTTCCATATCTTGTTGTTGAAGTTACGTCCCTGTTCGCAGAGGCTCTCGTCGAAGAGTATGTCATTGCCTGCCGGAGCAGAGAGCATCATACCCATGCGCACACCGTCGGCTCCATACTGCTCAATCAGTTCGATGGGGTCTGGCGAGTTGCCCAGACTCTTGGACATCTTTCTGCCCAGCTTGTCGCGGACGATACCAGTAAAATAGACATTGCGGAAGGGTACTGCCTTCATATACTCCTCGCCTGCCATAATCATACGTGCCACCCAGAAGAAAATGATGTCGGGGGCGGTCACGAGGTCACTCGTGGGATAATAGTAGTTGATTTCCTCATTGCCGGGATTGTTGATACCATCAAAGAGAGATACTGGCCAGAGCCAGGAGGAGAACCAGGTGTCAAGCGCATCGTCATCCTGCTTCAAATCCTCAGCCTTCAAGTCTGCGCGTCCGCTCTCCTGACGTGCCAGTTCGAGAGCTTCATCCAAAGTCTCTGCTACGACAAACTGCTCTTCGCCATAGTAATAGGCAGGAATACGGTGTCCCCACCAGAGCTGACGTGAAATGCACCAGTCCTGAATATTCTCCAACCAGTTTTTGTAGGTTGCTACATACTTGGCAGGATGGAAGACGATTTCCCCTTCCAATACCGGCTTGAGGGCTATATCTGCAAAGTGGCGCATCTTGAGGAACCACTGCAGCGAGAGTCGGGGTTCGATGACGGTATCGGGGTTGCGTTCGGAATAACCCACCTTGTTGGTATAATCCTCAACACGCTCCATGAGTCCTGCTTCCTGCAAGTCCTTGGCTATCTGCTTTCTGCATTCAAAGCGGTCCATGCCCACATAGAGTGGCGACTGCTCGGAGATAGTTGCATCTGCATTGAAGATATCGATGGTTTCCAGCTGATGGGTCTTGCCCAGCATGTAGTCGTTGGTGTCGTGTGCAGGTGTAACCTTCAGACAGCCGGTACCGAACTCAATATCCACGTAGCGGTCTTCTATCACGGGGATGACTCTGCCGACCAGAGGCACTACCACCTTCTTTCCCTTGAGCCACTGGTTCTTGGGGTCTTTGGGGTTGATACACATGGCTGTATCGCCCATGATAGTCTCGGGACGTGTGGTGGCAACCACTGCATAATATCCCTTCTCGTCATGATGTATCACGTTTCCTTCTTCTGCCTTCTCCACGTCGGAGAGGTCACAGTCGGCAGCCACATAATACTTCAGATGGTAGAGCTTTGATTTCTCTTCATGGTAAACGACCTCCTCGTTGCTAAGAGCAGTCTGGGCCTTGGGGTCCCAGTTCACCATGCGCAGACCTCTGTATATATATCCCTTACGATAGAGGTCCACAAACACCTTGATGACACTCTCCGAGCGGGTATCATCCATCGTGAAAGCAGTACGGTCCCAGTCGCACGATGCGCCGAGGCGTCTCAGCTGCTTCAGTATGATGCCGCCATGTTCATGGGTCCAGTCCCATGCGTGACCGAGAAATTCGTCTCTTGTCAGGTCGTGCTTCTTGATTCCCTGTGCTGCCAGTTTCTTCACCACCTTGGCTTCGGTGGCGATAGAGGCATGGTCTGTACCGGGAACCCAGCAGGCATTCTTGCCTTCCATACGTGCTCTGCGCACGAGAATATCCTGAATGGTGTTGTTCAGCATGTGTCCCATGTGGAGCACACCGGTCACGTTGGGCGGTGGAATCACGATGGTATAGGGTTCCCTTCCGTCGGGTTTACTGCTGAACAGTTTGTTGTCAATCCAGTACTGATAACATTTCGATTCGACCTGTTTAGGGTCATACTTACTTGCCAGTTCCATTGATGTTTTTATGTTTTGATGTTTACTTTCAGGGGGGTCTGTTCATTCGTTTTTCTTCCTACATGGCAAAGGCATTGAAGCCTCCGTCAACGACAGCCACTGTTCCCGTGACAAAACGGGAAGCGTCTGACATGAGATAATGGATGGTGCCGCACAACTCCTCGGGCTCTCCCATGCGTCCGAAGGGCGTCTGTCTGATGACATCCTGTCCTCGCTGGGTATAGCTTCCGTCAGGCTGGGTAAGCAGCGCACGGTTCTGTTCGGTGATGAAGAAGCCCGGAGCGATGGCATTCACGCGAATACCTTCGCCAAACTTCTTGGCACATTCGGTAGCCATATAGGCGGTAAAATTGCTGATGCCTGCCTTGGCTGCGGCATATCCACAAACGCGGGTCATGGGTCTGAAGGATGCCATCGACGAGAAGTTGATGATTACTCCCCTGCCCTTTTCTGCCATCGGCTTGAGGAATATCTGTGTAGGAATAACCGTTCCCAGCAGGTTCAGGTTGAGCACCTTTCCAAACTGCTCTGTATCCAAATCGAAGAAGGTTTCGTCGGGCGCGATGGTAGCTCCCTTCATATTTCCTCCGGCAGCATTGAGCAGGGTGTCCACCTTGCCGTATTTCTGCAGGATGGCGTCACAGTTGGCCTGTACTGTCGCGCGGTCGAGCACATCCGTCTTCATGAACTCACATGCTCCGCCCTCGGCGCTTATCTCGCTGACTATCTCCTGTCCTACTTCTTCCTTCCGTCCCAGGATAATCACCCGGGCACCATTGAGAGCCAGATACTTGGCGATGGCTCTTCCCAAGACACCTGTACCTCCGGTAATGACCGTCACATTGCCTTGAATGTCAAACAGACTGTTCTTCATCTTGTTCTTCTCTTTTTTTAGATTTTAAACTCTAATCCCAATTCCCTGTCAACGGTTGCAATCACTCCCTGCACCTGTCCCATGGCAAACATGCGTCCGAGGAAGGAGTAGCCGGCATTATATCCGCGCTCCTCGTCACCGAGCATGGTTTTGCCGTGGTCTACTCTCATGGGCAGGTCGGGATTGGTCTTTTCAAAAATGCGAACCAGTTCAATCAGGTCGGCACGTCCGCCTAAGTGAGATGCCTCGGTGAAGTCTCCATTGGGATAGATATGGCATGAACGCAGATGGACGAACCACGTACGCGAGGCATACTTGCGCGCCAGCTCTACCACATTGTTGTGTGCTCCGGCAGAGAGAGAGCCTGCACAGAAGGTGATGCCGTTATGTGGATTATCCACCGCCTCCAGCATCCATCGGATGTCCTCGTCGCCGGTGACGATACGCGGCAGTCCCAATATGGGGAATGGAGGGTCGTCGGGATGGACACAGAGGTTCATGTCAAAGGCATCACAGGTAGGCATCACCGCCGAGAGGAAATAGCGCATGTTCTCCCTCAGCTGTTCCTTGTCGATGCCTTGATAGAGTTGGAGCAACTGGCGGAACAGTTCCACGGGATGCTCGTCGTCCTCCTTGATGTTACCGCTTACAAAACCCTGGGTCTTGACGATGATATTCTCCACCAGTCGGTGCTCGTCGGCATCGGTCATGGTCTGCTTCATGTCTTCCACCTCTTTTAATATAGCAGGGTCCCAATCTTTCTCCGCACCCTCACGTTTGAGGATATGGATGTCGAAATAGGCAAACTGGGCATGAGAGAAGTAGAGGTTCGAGGTGCCGTCGCTGTTGGGATGCTCCAGGTCGGTACGTGCCCAGTCGAGCACGGGCATGAAGTTGTAGCAAACCGTATGGATGCCTTCAGCCGAAAGGTTTTTCAGGCTCTCCTTGTAGTTCTCTATCAAGAGGTCGCGGTCGGCTCCGCCATATTTGATGCTCTCGCTGACAGGCAGGCTTTCAACCACCGACCATTTCAGTCCGTGACTCTCAATGTATTCTCTCAGGTCTCGTATCTTCTCACGTGTCCACACCTCACCGTTCGGAACATCATGAAGGGCAGTAACGACTCCTTCTACGCCTATCTGCTTCAGCATTTCCAGTGTAATCTTGTCGTTCTTCCCAAACCATCTCCAGGTTCTCAGCATAACAATATTGTTTTTTGGTTTTTATGTAGTTGTTTTAATAGCTTCTTGCAATGATGACGCGACACTTGGCAGGTTTTCCGCTCACCATATCCACGCCGGGAGTCTGTTCGTAAGCGAAGGGAACGCAGCGGATGGTAGCCTGGGTCTCCTCTTTGATGATTGCCTCGGTCTCGGCTGTTCCGTCCCAGTGGCAGAGGAAGAAACCTCCGTCCTTGATACGCTCCTTGAACTCCTCGTAGTTGTCGCACTCGTAAACGCGGTCGTCACGGTATTTGCGTGCCTTCTCGAAGATGTTGCGCTGGATGTCCTCCAGAAGATTCTCCACATAAGCTGCAATACCATCCAGCGAAACGGTTTCCTTCTCCAGCGTATCGCGACGCATCACCTCGACGGTTCCGTTCTCCAGGTCACGTCCTCCCATCACGAGGCGTACAGGAACTCCCTTCAGCTCGTAGTCAGCAAACTTGAATCCCGGACGTTTGTTGTCGGCATCGTCATACTTCACGCTGATGCCAGCCTGGCGCAGTTCGCTGATGACAGGCTGCAGACGCTCGCTGATAGCCTGAAGCTGTTCGCTGCCCTTGGTAATAGGAATGATGACCACCTGGATAGGAGCCAGACGTGGAGGCAATACCAGTCCGTTGTCGTCGGAGTGGGTCATGATGAGGGCACCTATCAGTCGGGTGCTCACGCCCCATGATGTAGCCCATACATATTCAGGCTTGTTGTCCTTGTTCAGATAGGTTACGTCGAAAGCCTTGGCAAAGTTCTGGCCAAGGAAGTGGCTGGTACCGCTCTGAAGTGCCTTGCCGTCCTGCATCATCGCCTCAATGGTATACGTGTCCAAAGCTCCGGCAAAGCGCTCTGTCTCGCTCTTGACACCCTGGAGCACGGGTACAGCCATCCACTGTTCGGCAAAGTCGGCATAAACCTTCAGCATCTTCTGTGCTTCTTCTTCAGCCTCCTCGCGTGTGGCATGAGCCGTATGTCCTTCCTGCCAGAGGAATTCCGACGTGCGGAGGAAGGGACGGGTTCGCATCTCCCATCGCATCACGTTACACCACTGGTTGCACATCAGTGGCAGGTCGCGCCAGGAGTGAATCCAATTCTTATAGGTGTTCCAGATGATGGTTTCAGATGTAGGACGTATGATGAGTTCTTCCTCCAGACGGGCTGCGGGGTCTACCTCTACTCCACTCTTATCCTCTTTTGCCTTGAGACGATAGTGGGTCACCACCGCACACTCCTTGGCAAATCCCTCTACATGCTCTGCTTCGCGAGAAAGGAAAGACTTTGGAATCAGCAAGGGGAAGTATGCATTCTGCACCCCCGTTTCCTTGAACATGGAGTCGAGCTGTCGCTGCATTTTCTCCCAGATGGCATAGCCGTACGGCTTGATGACCATACATCCGCGCACCGCAGACTGTTCAGCCAAATCGGCTTTTACCACCAAATCATTGTACCACTGGCTGTAGTTCTCAGCCCTTTTTGTCAGTTCTTTTAATTCTTTTGCCATGACAGATAATAAGTGATTTTCTAAAATTTGCTTGCAAAATTACAAAAAAATCTTTTAAACGACACTATATTTGAATAAATAGATTAACTTTGCACCGCGAAATTAGATGTTTTAATCAATTAATTCAAAATGAAGAACGTAAAACTTTTATCAGTAGTCATCTGCCTGGGCATTATTCTGGCAGGTTGTACAAACACCCAGAAGGGTGCAGCTATCGGTGTCGGCGGTGGTGCCGTACTGGGTGGTATTATCGGTAAGATTGCAGGTAACGCCGGTGTAGGTGCCGCTATCGGTGCGGCTGTCGGCGGTGGCGCAGGTGCCATTATCGGCAACAAGATGGACAAGGCCAAGAAGGAGGCTGAAGCTGTGAAGAACGCACAGGTTCAGGCTGTTACCGACGCCAACGGTCTGCAGGCTGTGAAGGTTACCTTCGACTCTGGCATTCTCTTTACTACAGGTTCATCTACGCTCGCTGCTGATGCCAAGACTTCTCTGCAGCAGTTCTCTAACGTACTGAAGAACAACAGCCAGTGTGACGTTGCCATCCAGGGTTATACCGACAACCAGGGCTGGAAGAACTCTACCGCTGCCGAAAGCCAGCAGAAGAACAAGGACCTCTCTCTGAGCCGTGCCAACTCTGTTTCCACTTATCTGAAGGGACTGGGCGTTTCTGCCGCTCAAATCAAGAGTGTAGAGGGCTTTGGCGAGGACAACCCCGTTGCTCCCAACACTACTGCCGCTGGTCAGGCTCAGAACCGCCGCGTAGAGATTTACATGTATGCAAGCCAGGAGATGATCAAGGCTGCAGAAGCTCAAGCAGCAGGTAAGTGATGAACAGCATTATTCAGAAAATCAAGAATTGCATCAAATGGATGGTGGTAGCCTTCTTTGGCTCCACCATTCTTGCTGTTGTAGCCCTTCGTTTTCTGCCCGTCTATTTCACACCCCTGATGTTCATCCGCGTGGCGCAGCAGCTGTCCAACGGAGAGGAGCTCACGCTGCACCACCACTGGATTCCGCTCAAGGAGATGTCGCCCTACCTTCCCCTGGCTGTTATATCCAGCGAAGACCAGCGTTTCCTGGAACACCACGGCTTTGATTTCCACGCCATCGAAAAAGCTGCCAAACGCAACATGAGCGAAAAGGGAAAGAAAAAGAAACTGGGAGCCAGCACCATCTCGCAGCAGACAGCCAAGAACATCTTTCTCTGGCCGGGACGCACCTGGGTAAGGAAAGGACTGGAGGCTTACTTCACCGTTCTGATTGAGCTGATGTGGAGCAAGGAACGTATCATGGAGGTCTACCTCAACTCCATCGAGATGGGCAACGGTATCTATGGTGCAGAGGCTGTGGCACAGTGGCATTTCAGTCTGCCTGCCAGCCAGCTTGCCAAAGGTCAGTGTGCCCTCATTGCAGCCACCCTGCCTAACCCCCGAAAGTTCAATTCTGCTTCGCCCTCACCCTATATGGTGAAGCGCAAGAACAAGATTCTGAAGGAAATGAAATACATCGAAAAGCATCAGGGTATGCCTTTCGATACGAAAAAGAAATAACGGCTGTTGCCCTGTTGGAGCAACAGCCGTTATTTCTTTTTTTATCCATCACTAAAGACTTACCGCCCTCAGGCTATAGGGAGGCAGGGTGATGGTGATGGCATCATCCTGATGCACTTCATACGAGCCTTTCTCCACCTCCACTTTTCTGTCACCGGGTTTGCCGGAGAAACCCTCGTAATGGAGCTTCTGCCTGGTTCCCGTCAGCGTTGCCGACAGGGTGAGGCGCAGCGGTACGGGCAGCACATTGACCACCTTCAGCACCGTCTCTCCTGTCTTGCTGTCTTTCACGACGCTGGCAGCCACGCGATGCTTCACGATGCTGTCTGCCTGCAGGGAGGACTCGATATATCTGTCGCCAGCATAGTGGGAGAAGATACGCTGCGTTTCATACGAGGGGGTCTTCTCGATATGGGTATTGCTGAAATACATCATGTCAGGACTCCAGTTACTATGCCCGTTTTTGGAAAGCAGCGGCGCGTATGACGTCATCGTCACGACATCGGCATTACGCTCGATGTTACAGAGGTGGACAGCCTCTGCCAGCGCACAGTCCAGACCGCCCTTGCCCTGACGTGCCGCATACTCGCCCAGGTAAACCTTGGCGGCATTCCTGTCGTAGCTGTCGTAATAATCCTGATTGTTCAGGAACCATCCAACGCTCTCATAATAATGCTCGTCCACCATGTCGAAAACATCCCTGTGTTCATTGGCGAAACGCCATCCCTCCACATAGTCTGACGAAGGTTCATGGAAGGGACCGACGGTACCGCAGATGATGATATCCGGATAACGCTCTCTGATAGCTTTGGCTATCATGAGACAACGCTCCTCAAAGTCGGTAGAGATAAGGTCTTCATTGCCTATACCTATATACTTTAAATGGAATGGTTCCGGGTGTCCCGCCTCCGCACGCATCCTTGCCCATTCGTTGGTGTTCGGGTCTCCGTTCGCCCACTCTATCAGATGGAGGAACTCCTGAACATATTCAGGCATATCCTTCATGGGTATACCGCCCTGCTGACCTGCATATCCCGATGCGTCGGCCTTGGAGTTCTGGCAGGGCACACCGGCTGCCAACACGGGCAGCGGTTCGGCACCGATGTCTTCACAATACTGGAAATACTCGAAGAATCCGAGTCCGCGCGTCTGGTGATAATGCCAGATGTTTCTGTCGGGAACACGGTCTTGGAGCGGTCCTACGGTATGATGCCAGTGGTAGATATTCTCCAGTCCGTCGCCATGGCTCATGCAGCCTCCCGGAAAACGGATAAACTTGGGTTTCAGGTCAGCGATAGCCTGTGCCAGGTCTTTCCGCAAGCCATTGGTTCGTCCGCGGAAGGTATCTTCAGGAAAGAGACTCACCATGTCTACAGCTACCCTTCCCTTGCCCGTCAACCTCAGTCGGAGCTTTGCCTGAGTAGCATTGTCCGTGGCACATATCTTGGCTGTCAGCTGCAGCCAGCCATTCTTCTTGGACAAGGTGAGCGGAGCACTGCCTACGACCTTTCCTTCAGCCAGCAGTTCCACCGTCATGTTCTGCTTTTTGCCATCCAGGTTGTTCACGTAGATACTGAAAAGATAGTTGGCTCCTTTGTTCACGACCATCCCGTCCCATCCTTCATTCCAGAGGGTATCGTTCTGCAGGATGGCATAATGGGGGTTGTTTTTGCTCAGAGGCTGTTCCGTAGCTATCTGCAGAGTCCTGCCCTGTCCGACGGTCCATGCCGTCGAGCTGTTCCATTCGTTTCTGTCGGCTGATGTATATTCAAAATCTCGGTTCTGAACCATCTCAGCATAGAGACCGCCATCGGCAGCATAACTGATATCCTCAAAGAATACACCTATCAGTTTATCGCTGATAGCCTTGCTTCTGTCGGCATGGATCTGCAGATGCGCCTCAGCTGTTGCAGGCAACTGTGGCAGCAGTCGTTGGGCATCTTCTCCCAGATTCTCCCTCCAGCTTTCATACCGTTTCGCCTGTTTGGTCATATAGCGTCGCAAATCGTCCAGCTGTCTGTTGGCGACCTTCAGTCCCAATCCCTTCATGTTCTTGTCTCCCAGCAGGAACTGCTCTGCCGTGGCAAGTCGGTCATAGGTCTCTTCCAGCGCAGACACATCCTTGGAGAAATGACGTATGGCAGCATCCGATTCGGTCTTTCTCACCCTTCCGTCCCTTGTCTTGAAATAGACGGTGACACCGCCTTTTGCATTGGCACACACCAAGGGTTCTATACATCCTGCCTCCGACATGCGCGGATAGTCTTGCGGCCTCCAGGTATAGAGGTCGTCCGAACAGGTTATGCCAAAACAGGGAGCATAGTCGTTCAGCTGGAATACAACAACCACCCTGCCGTCGGCGAGTCTCACCATCGACGGGGCATACATCTTTTTCTCGGCTCCCCAGGGACCATAGTCAGAAGAGAACAATTGTCCCAGCTCTACATAATGGTCATCCTGTGGCACGGCAACTCGGAATCCAGCCTTTTCATTGGGTGCGAAGAAGTACACTTGGGTTGAATCACTGTCACTGACATCGGGCGAATAGACGGGTGCCGCCTGCACATGCAAGGCAATGGCCCCGATTGCTAACAAAAGGTTTCTTTTCATACATTGTTTTTAGATCGTTATGGTGCAAAGATAGTGCAAATCGAAGACAATACCAAACAAAAGCGAATAAACTTTTGTTTGGTATTGTTGAGATGCCGCCTGTCTTATTACAATTTTTGGCATGAAAAGAAAGAATTTTCATGAAAAAGAGCTGTATTTCACTTTTTTTTCGTACCTTTCAGCACTTTTTTAATCTTTACTTGACAATGCTCATGAAAACAAATCATTATTATAGGTTTTTCGCACATTACGGACTGAACATGACGGTTGCAGCACTGCTGCTAGGCGGTCTCTTCTTTCCCCGGCACTCTGCAGCCCAGCATATCCAGGCTTCGCGCTATCATTACTCTACGGAGGAGGGACTTTCCAGCAATGCCATCTCTGACATACAGCAGGATGACTTCGGTTTTATATGGATTGCCACATGGAACGGTCTGTCGCGTTTTGACGGTTTCAACTTCTACAACTACCCGATGGGACGTATGAGCGGCATCCCACTGCTGCACAACCGCATCAGCGACCTCTGCATCGACATGAAACAGAACGTATGGATGAGAATGTACGATGGACGTATTTTCGTTCTGAACAGACATACAGACCTGATAGAAAACGCTTTCAAGAGTGTGACTGGTTATGAAAATTTCAAATCGAGCAGCCAGATGCTGGTGACCACCAGTGGGGATGTCATTGCCATCATCGACGACATAGGCCTCTATCGGATGCAGCTACAGGACAACAAGGTGTCGCTGAGACTGGTAACGATGGGAAAACTCAAAGCCAAGACTATTGTAGAAGGCTATGGAGGAGACCTTTGGATTGGAACCGACCAGGGTATTCACCGACTTACTCCGGAGAGCGAGAGCCTCGACCACGAGGGGGTGTTCGAGGAAGAAGAAATCATCAGCTCCTTCTCCAACGGATATAATATCTTTGCCGGTACGCAAAGCGGGAAACTCGTAACCTTTGCCTACGGACAGGAGCCGCACATCATCGCTCAGACCAACGAGCCCGTCTCCTCTGTCTTTGTGGACAGTCACCAGCAACTATGGTATACCAACAACGGACAAGGCATCATCCGCATGGACCTACAAAGCGGCACTACCAAGGAGTTCAAACAGTATGTGCCCGTTCCGGAATATGACGTTCACGGAGCACGTGTCAGCGAGGTGGCTGGTGTGGTATGGGTGAGAATGAATCACGGCGGTTTCGGCTACTACAACAGGGAAACAGACGAGATGGAATTCTTCCACAACAATCCCAACAACCCCTGGGATCTCTCTAATACCGTGGCTGCCTTCCTTGCCCTGCCGGAGGGTGTCATCTGGGAATCGACCAGCATGAAGGGACTGGAGAAACTGGAGATTCTGAAGAACACCATCGGAAGACACAAACTGGTGGACGAGACGTTTGACATGGGACTGACACAGGCTTTCAGCCAACTGTCTACCGAGAATGACATTCGAGCCATCTGCTATGACAAGAAGAGACAACGACTGCTGATGGGCAACAAGAAAAGCCTGCTGAGCATCACACAGCTGACACCAGACGGCTCGCTCTCTGCCAGCCGTATCAACCTGACCTGCGACAACCAGAATATTCCCTTAGGCCGTATCTACGGCATCAATGCCGACAGCAAGGGCAACTACTGGATTGCAGCTAAAGGCAGTGGACTTATCAAGATGACCCCACAGGGAGGCGGTTTCCATTTCACCCGCTACTGCCACAACAGCGAGGATGCCTGGAGCCTCAGCTCGGACAATGCCTACTGCAGCGTAGAAGACAAGCAGGGAAACATCTGGATTGGCACCTACGGCGGGGGAGTGAACCTGCTGACCCAACTGAATGGCAGAAACGTATTCGTCAACAGCGGCAATGCCATGCACAGCTATCCGAGAAAGGCATTCAACAAGGTGAGGTCGCTCGCCGTTGACAAGGAGGACAACGTATGGGTGGGAACGACAGACGGACTGCTGCTGATGAAATACAAGGACAGAAAGGTGGAGATAACCAACCTCTATGACCATACCAAAGACGGCTATCACATCAACAGCAGCGACATCGTTTGTATCGCCATCTCTCCCCAAGGGGAGGTATGGGTAGGAACCAACGGCGGAGGACTGTGTCATTGCCTCGGAAAAGACCAAGAAAGCGGATTGTGGATGTTTGAGACCTTCGGCAGCAAGGACGGACTGCCCTCTGAGGAAATCAAAAGCATTACCTTTGACCAGCAGGGACAGGTATGGTTTTCTACTGAACATACCATCTGCTCGTTTGAACCCAAGCGTAAGGTGTTCAGTTTCTTCTCCATACAGGACGGTGTGGACAATACCATCTGCTCGGAATGTGCTGCCACTACCCTTCCCGACAACAGAATGCTTTTCGGAACCGTCAACGGATTCTATACCGTTGATAAAAAGAAACTGGCATCCAACAATGGCTCCATGCTGAAACTGCGCATCACGGACTTCTTCATGGATGACGAGTTGATGACACCAAGGATGAACAGGTATTTTAATTCTTATATTCCTGAAAGCAAGCGTGTCGTTCTGCCGAATGACTATGGCAGTTTCTCCGTGCGCTTTGCCTCACTGAACTACCAATTACAACATCGTGTCCACTACCAGTATAAACTGGAGGGACACGACGAGAATTGGATCAATGCGGGAAAAGACAGGATGGCAACCTACGACAATCTGAATGCCGGTACCTACCAGCTGCATATACGTGCCTTCCTGCTGGAATCTCCGGGGAAGTATGACGAGCGAATCATCGAGATTGTCGTTCCGCATACCTTCCTGCTGTCTTCCGATGCCATCTGGCTCTATATGTTCCTGCTGATTGCCTTGGGTATCATCGTCATGCTATGGCGCCAACGCCGCATAGCAGCCAAGACGAGAGAAGAGGCACATCAAGAGATGACCGACTCTACATCCGTATAGGGCAGTCCGAAAACTTCGGCTACTGCCTTATAGGTTACCTTACCTTCGACAATGTTCAAACCTGCCTTGAGGGCTGCGTCGTCGGAACAGGCTTTTTTCCAGCCCTTGTCTGCCAGTGCCACTGCGTAGCGGAGTGTGGCATTGGTCAGTGCCATCGTTGAGGTGTTGGGAACGGCTCCGGGAATATTGGCTACGGCATAATGGACGATGCCATCCAGCTCATAGACGGGGTCACTGTGAGTTGTAGGATGGGAGGTCTCGAAGCAACCACCCTGGTCGATAGCCACATCTACCAATACCGAACCTGGCTCCATCAGCTTCAACATATCGCGCGTTACAAGATGGGGAGCCTTGTCGCCGGGAACGAGAACGGAACCCACTACGATATCCGAATCGGGCAACTCGCGTTTGATGTTATGCGACGATGAATAAAGGGTATCAACATTGGCTGGCATGGTGAGAGACAGTTCGCGCAGTCGAGGCAACGAGATGTCTGCTATCACCACATTGGCACCCATGCCGGCAGCCACTCGGGCAGCAGCCTGACCTACAATACCTCCTCCCAACACCAACACCTTGACTGGCTTGACACCGGGAACGCCGCAAATAAGTTTGCCTTTGCCTCCCTTGGACTTCTGCAGATAATAGGCTCCGTTGATGGTTGCCATACGACCTGCCACCTCACTCATGGGAATGAGAAGAGGCAGTGAACCGTCAGCCGTCTGCACGGTCTCGTATGCCAGGCATACGCCTCCGCGCTCTATCATGGCTTCGGTAAGCTCCTTATCACATGCAAAATGGAAATAGGTGAACACCAGTTGCCCACGCTTGACCAATGGATATTCAGGAGCAACGGGTTCCTTCACCTTGACAATCATGTCGGCGACGGCATACGTCTCCTCAATGCCGGGAAGGATAGTCGCTCCAACCGCCTGATAGGCGGCATCGGAAAAACCACTTGCCTCACCCGCCGTATGCTGCACATAGACGTCATGGCCGTGTCTAATCAGTTCTGCTACACCTGCCGGGGTCATTCCCACTCGGCTTTCATTGTTCTTGATTTCTTTTGGAATTCCGATTTTCATGGCTCTATAGGTTTTTTAGTTATGGTGAAACAATAACTTAGTTACCCTGCAAATATAGTTTTTTTTTGCGATACAGCCATGAGCTTATCGGTTTTTTTTTCAAAAAATTACGCTAAAATCTGCCGAATAACTTAAAATGAGCTATT
>CAMAHD010000067.1 GCA_945834405.1 uncultured Prevotella sp.
CCTCTTCAGCCTTGAACTGCTGACCGTTAATCTCTACGATTGCGTACATTTTTTATTTATTAAACGGGTTTTCCGCAAGGCGGATGTGCATTGTGCCATCGCTTGACCGAGCCTCCACGGACTAAATCGGCTGCAAAGTTACTGCTTTTTGCTGAATTGCTTAGGCGTAACTTATGGTCTTCTTCTGATATTTACGTTTTTTTAACTCTTGGGCTTGGCTTAGTAACTATTCGCTGAATAGTTACTTGGCTTATCGGATGATGTATTTCAGGCTCCTTATCTTGCCGTTTGCCAGTTTCCGCTTCTCGACATTGATGCCTTGACGGGGGGCAGAGAGCTGTTCTCCATATATATTATAATAGGTGGTAGCTACAATCTCGCTGTTCTCCTGGCAGTCGCTGACAGCAATGTCCCTGATGGCAGTGGCTTCCCTGTTGATGGCTTCCACCTTCGTGCCGTCCTCACGAGTATAGGCTGGAAAATATTCGTTAAAAGCAGAGGAGGCATCTGCGTTGCCTTCAATGACGATGTCCTGAACCAGGCTGTTGAGATACACTTCCAGGTTGGTAAACCATTTTTCACTGTCCAGTGTGTAGGCGTTGCCGTCAGCAGCGCTGTTAGGATTCAGTCCGTTGGCAATCTCCCAGGCATCAGGTATACCGTCGCCATCGCTGTCAAAGTCCGCAGCCCTCTTCTCCTCTTTCAGTACGGGGAAGCTGGCAGTGTTCTCATCCTGCTCACCTTCGGGATCGTTGATGATGTCCAGAATGCCGGCTTTCTGCACAATGGAGCCTGTATACGTGACTGTGCCCGTTTTGCTTTCGTCGGCATAACGTTGGTCTACGGCATCTCTTTTCAGACTGCACCCTCCGTAGTTCACAACCTTGTTGAAGGCTGTCTGAGCATCGTGCGTTGTCACCAGTCCGGCATCAAAAGGTTCGTCCATCTTCAGCCGGATGCAGTCTACACCTGCCGTGTTCTTCACGTAAGTTTCGTTGGCTCCGTAAAGATGGTCGGCATCGGGGATGTAGCGTTCGCTTCCTATTATAGAGAGTCCAGAATCGTAGAGGACACCCTTCCAGTCATAGTTGGCTGGTGACGAGGCTGCCTTCACGTAGTTGCCCTTGATATAATAGCGACAGCAGTACCCCATATAGATACTGCCGCTGGCATTGCCGCTTGTGGCTACGGACACTTGGGTCACGGTGGTCTTGTTTTTGGTGCCGGGACCTGCCTTGTAGTAGTTGTTGATCATGTTGATGTGCCCGCCACCGGTTCCGCCATAACAGCCATTGCCTGCACCCCAGTTGTAGATGACGCAGTTTCTGAAGTCCACCCTTTCGGCTTGGATGGCATTTTCGTATTTCTCCGTATCGTAGCCTGTCCAGTTGTATCTGGCACCGCAGAAACGGGGAGCTCGGTTCTGTACGTGTGCGATGAAGTTATGGTGGAAAGAGGCGTTTTTGCCACCCCATATACCGCCATAGCTATGTTCGCCCTTGGAGTGTCCGGGATTGGCGAGTCCTTCGGTCACATTACACCATTGCATGGTGAAGTCGCGGTTGTCATAGAATGATGCCACCTCGTCGATGCTCCAGGAGAAAGAGCAGTGGTCGAGAATGATGTTTTTTCTGTTTCTGCCCCAGGTGGCATCAGCCCCATCGTTGACATCCTTCACCTGAGAGCGGCGGCTGCGTATGAAGCGGACAATCACGTTGTCGCACTTTCCGAAATAGAGGGTATAGTAACGCAGGGTGATACCATCGCCGGGAGCTGTCTGTCCGGCAATGGTCGTATTGGAAGACACGTTCAGTTGCGACTTCAGGTCGATATAACCGCTGACATCAAAGACGATGGTCTTGGTGCCCGATTGCGACAATGCCCATCGGAGCGAGCCTGTTCCGCTGTCGTTCAGATTGGTGACATGATATACTTTGCCACCTCGTCCTCCCGTGGTGTATCTGCCGAAACCTTCAGCACCGGGAAATGCGGGTGCCTGTGCCAGAACCGTGGCACAGATACCACATAATATAGTTGTTGATAGAATCTTCATGTCTGGTATTGTTTTGATTATTTGAACGTTACTTACTGTTCCTTGGGATTTATTGCATTCTGTTCAGACCTTCCCATCTGACGTTCCACTTGCCATTGTCAGGGAATCCGGGATTGTTGGGTTTGTCGCAGCCATCCCATCCTGCGCACATGGCAGCGATGGCATCGAGGAAGGCTCCGTTTCCGGGAAGATAGAGACGCAGACGTTTGGGTTCCTGGAAGTTGTGGCCATTGACGAGATAGGTGTTCTTGCCCTTGTCAATCAGGAGTGCATCCAGTGCGGTCTCTGTCTCGCCGAGACGTGCAGCACAGAGTGCTATCATGCCGTAGTCCCATCCCCAGGTCGTTTCCCAGTTCCAGTTGTTCATCACCCACTGAAGGGTGTTCTTCATGGTCGCAGTATCATAGAGCAGGCGCGAACCATTGGCAGAACCTGCTATTGAAGGCAGCAGTCCGCAGGCACCGAGTACGGCGGGATGGTCGCTCCGTGATTTGAGGGCAAAGTCTTCGGCAGAGATTTCCTTGCGTCCCGTCTGTTCGGCACTGACGAAGGGGTCGAAGCCCTTGCTCTTGGCATCCTTGTCAAAGGCGGTGAGAGGTTCGCCGGAAAGGTATCTTCCGTCAGCTTCGGTCAGTGAAGCCATGCGCTGTATCAGGTCGTCCCATTCCTGGTGGCGTTCCAGTCCCTGTCGCTCTCTCCACAGCTGTGCCACAGCTAATCCGTAGCACCAGTAAGCCTGTTCAAAAGGATGGTTGTAAGAGAAGTCTTTGGACATGGATTCCTGCATGGCAGTCTGTCCGAAGAGCTTGATGGGCTTGCCCTTTCCAGGGTCACAAGCCTTGGCGAAGTCAGCCATGAAGAGGGCGGTGGCTTCCACCTGTTCGCCATATTTCTTCAGCGTAGCTTCAGAATCATTGTTGCGATACATTTCTTCGGCAAGATAGATGTAGTGGGGCTGTTGCCAGGTGAGGAACGAACCCGTATTGGATGGAGCTTCGCCTGCATCGGGGTCGGTCATCTTCATCCACCGTGCTCCTTGGAAACCCTGTCTTGCTGCTATCTTCTTGGCGATGTCGAAAGCCTTGTCGTTATACCATTCCAGCATCTTCTCTACGACCTGTGGTCTGTTCCACAGTGCGAAGTCTACGGCGTGCCACCAGGTCATCTCCAGATGTGGGCGGCCAAACCAAGAGTTATAGGTCAGACCTGTTTCCTGTGGAGGCATGTTGTTGGCACAGTTGATGGCGGTCAGGTACTGTGAGAGTACGGTACGACGTTCCAGCTCAGGAGCACGAGGGTCTGTACATTCGCCGAAGTCGACGATGGCACCTTCGTTCCAGAAACGTGGCCATTGCTTCAGTACAGCCTTCATGGCTTGGTCATATTCGAAGGCCGCCGGTTTCATTCTGTTCTGGCGGAGCGTATATTCGGCAGCAACAGCCAGCACATCTTGGTCGGTAGACAGGATGAACTCGTGTTTGTCTCCTTCTTTCAATGTTGCCTTGCCTTCCCATTTCAGGGTGATGAAATAAGTGGTCTGGTCAATGCTGTGTGCGATGACGGCATAGTTGCTGTCTGCGCTGACAATCTGTGACTGGTGTTTGTCGGGGTTGTTCCAGTCGCTGGCAGCATCGGCATGTTTGCCTGTAGGGTAGGGCAGTTTCAGGGTCAGTACAGCCTGTCCCTGTGAAAGCAGTGCCGATTTGATGCGGGCGAAGATACCGTCACCTTTGGAAAGGCAGGCGGTGGTCACTTCCACGGGTGTGCCGTCTGCTGAATAGTTCGATTCGATGGTTCCGTCCCAGAGCTTGAGCTCCTGTCGGATGTTCTTGATTTCCTGTAAGGAGAGCTGGCGTCCGTTCTTGTCTGTCAGTCGAATACCTAAGTCGCCGAGGTTCAGACGGTGGGGATTCACGCGGAAGTAGTTGGTAGCCTCCTGTTGTCTGCCTCCCTTCTTATATTCAACGGCATACACTTCCTCATGTCCATGTCCCAGATTGAAGCTGCCCTCCGTTTCAGCAGGAGTCAGATTCTGAGTGTTTTCAAACGAATGCCAACCCCAGTCGCTCATGGTTGTCAGGGGAATGCCATTTTCGTAGTCTTCAGGAAAGGATTGCAGTCCCGTGACATCAACAGTTGCGGCAAAATGTCCGTTTCCAACTGAAAGAGAAGCCAGGGGGTTGGCTTCTCTTACGATGGGATTGTTTCTTGAAATGACAGCCTGGCGGTCTATTTCGGCTGTCGTATTGTCGGTGTCATATCCCAGCGCCTCCATTTCGAGTGATGCCCAGATAAACGGACCCAGTCCCTTGGCATCATTGTCACGTATGGGTTCGCTCAGGTAGTAACTGTATGAACCGTCTCTTCTTCTGTTTTCTTTGAGTTTCATGCCGTACTTGTCGGTAGCGGCTTTCACGCGTTCGCTCATGCCCGGACCGAGACCTGCCACTGCGCAGCACTGGGTCAGTGAGATGGTCTCGTCGTCATGCACGCGGATGAAGTTGTTGATGATACCCTTGTATGCCTTGATACCCGCATCTCTGTATTTGGCACCTACGTACCCCTTGCGGTAGGCTTTCAGCAGGGCGTATGCGAACATGGACGAGCAGGTAGATTCCAGATAGTTGCCCTCGCGCTTGGGGCTGTCCATCACCTGATACCATACACCGCTTGCCTTATCCTGCCATTTGATGACGGCATCCAGGTCTTTCTTCAGCAGCTCTATCACCTCTCCTCTTCTGCTGTAGTTTTCGGGGAGGGCGTCGAGCAGTTCGATGAGTGCCATCGTGTACCATCCCTGTGCTCTGCCCCAGCAGTGCTGTGACAGACCTGTTTCCTTGTCTGCCCAGAACATCTCGTGCATCTCGTCCCAGGCGTGTCTGTTCAGTCCCGTCTTTGGGTCCAGTGTGCGGTCGTAGGTCTTCTTCACCTGGTCGACAGCATCGTCATATATCTTCTCTGCCTGTTTGTCCTTGAGCAGCATGTTGGCAGTCAGCGTGTAGTAGGGAAGTCCCATGAAGATACCGTCGAGCCACACCTGATAGGAATAGATGGCTTTGTGCCAGTAAACACCTTCCTGGGTTCTCGGCTGCGACTTCATCTGTTTCATCAGGGTCTGCAATGCCTTCAGGTTTTTCTTTTCGGGGTAGTTCTGGTACATGCGTGCCACGAAGTGTCCCGTGCGTATCTGGTCAAGGTTGTAATCTTCCAGACGATAACCCCTGATTTCACCTTTGGCATTAATCATGGTGTCTGTATACATCTGGCAGTATTTGCGGATTTCCTCGTTGCCATATTTCAGATAGGTGTCGAGCATGGCTTCCAGTTCGATGCCCATCACATAGCTCCACTTGGGTTTCTTGCTGAAGTCGAGCATGTATGATTCAGGAACGCGCTTCATTTCCGAAGCCGTCATCCATTCGCTGTAGTGCTTGTAGGGCTTCTTCTGCAGTACCAGTCCACCGTTGATGTACAGTTTGTTGAATACCACGTTGCGGGTTTTGCCGGAGGAGAAGTTGCCTTTGGCTACGCCGTTGAATTGACAGTTGTTGACATAGATGTCGTAAACGTTGGTACAGGTGTCAAGAGCGATAATCTGAACACCATATTTGCTCTTTTGGCAGGTGACATTGTCCAGATGAACGTTGCGTACGGTAGGCAGATAGCCACGGCAGCAAATCTCGTTATGTTCGTAGTCCAGGTTGATTTTCAGTACTGATTCGCCACACTGTCCCACTTCAATGTTGCGGGCATATATGTTTTCGATGATACCGCCTCGGCAGGTGTTGGTCTTGATGCGCACTACACGGTCCAGGTTGGGGCTGTCCATCTTGTTGTTTTCTGCGTATACGTTTCTGCAGCCACCTGAAATCTCGCTTCCGATAACGACACCTCCATGTCCGTTCTGCATGACACAGTTGCGGATGATGATGTTCTCGCTGGGTTTGTTCCACAGACGGCCGTCCATGTTTCTTCCACTCTTGATGGCGATACAGTCGTCGCCGGTGTTGAAATAGCAGTTCTCTATGAGAACGCCGTCACAGGATTCGGGGTCACATCCGTCACCGTTAGGTCCGTCGTTGTTGATATGTACGCCGCGGACAATCACGTTCTTCGAGAGCAGGGGGTGGATAACCCAGAAGGGAGAGCTGAGCAGGGTCACACCTTCAATGAGTACACCGTCACACTCGTTGGGGTTGATAAGCTGGGGGCGCAGACCGTCAGCCTTGGTAAAACGGCGTTCGTTCATGTCGACACCGTCTTCTGCCATCTTCAGCAGGCGTGCCCTGCTGCCGAGACGCTGGCTGATGCCACCTTCTTTCCATCCGTAGTGGGCCGCACCGCACCAGGGCCACCAGGTACTCTTGTTGCCGCCGCCGTCGATGATACCCTCACCGGTAATGGCGATGTCTGTCTGCTTGTAGGCGTAGATGCAGGGCGAGAGGTTCCAGCAGTCCAGTCCCTCCCAGCGTGTCAGTACGATGGGATAGAGGTCGGGCTCAAAGACAAACTGCAGGGTAGCCCCTTTCTCTACCACGAGGTTGACGTGGCTCAGCAGGGTGATGGCACCTGTATAGAATTTGCCGGCTGGCACCACCACCTTGCCGCCTCCTGCCTTGGAGCAGGCAGCGATAGCCTTGTTGATGGCCTGTTGGTTGGCAGCTGCCAACTTGGTGTCGGTGCCAATACGATAGTCACTGTCAGAAGCCTTGGCTCCGTATTTCTCGATGGAGAAGGTGCGGTCGGCAAACTGGGGTTGTCTGATACTCTGTTCGATTTGCTTGTACTGGGTGTCCCATCCCTGTGCCGTCATGAGGGCAGGGAAGAGCAGACACAGAAGCAATACTGTCAAGCACTTGGTGCTTTGTCTTGTTTGAATCATGTCGATAGGTTCTTCTGATTAGTAGTGTGGTTTGTTTGTTTGGTTGCAAAGTTACTAAAAAAAGTCAGAACCATCAAATCATTATCCTTATTTTTTAGTTTTTTAGGGCGTTGAAGAGTTTGTCAAGTGCTTCGTCGGCATTTTTGCTTTCGTTCAGTAGGGTGACGAACTTGCTTCCGATGATGGCTCCGGCAGCATTCTGCTGTGAACTTTCCAGCGTCTGTTTGTTGGAGATGCCGAAACCAATCATTCTTGGGTTACGCAGGTTCATCGCATGGATGCGGCGGAAATATTCCTGTTTCGCCTCATCGAAGCTCTTTTGGGCTCCCGTAATGGCTGCTGACGATACCATGTAGATGAAGCCATCGGTATGTTCGTCGATAAAACGGATGCGTTCTTCGCTGGTCTCAGGTGTAATGAGCATGATGATACGCAGGTCGTAGCGGTCGGCTACGGGTTTCACCTGTTCCATGTAATCCTTGAAGGGCAGGTCGGGAATGATGGCTCCGGACACACCGCACTCTACGCAGCGCTTGCAGAAGGCCTCTATGCCGAAGTGCATGATGGGATTGAGATAGCCCATCAGTACCAATGGAATCTTCACCTCATCCTTGATGGAATCCAACTGTTCGAACAGACGTCTCAAGGACATGCCATTGCGCAGTGCCTTGGTGGCTGCATCCTGAATGACGGGACCGTCAGCCATTGGGTCGCTGAAGGGAATGCCCACTTCTATCAGGTCTATGCCTCGTCGTTCCAAGGTCTTGATGACTTCTGTCGTGCAGTCAATGGTAGGACATCCTGCACAAAAATATAAGGAAAGCAGTTTTCTGTCGCCTCTGTTGGCGAATAAAGCGTTGATTTTGTTCATATTATTGATTGAATTGATGTTTGTGGATGTTTTGTCCTTTATCTCCCTTTATCTAACCATCTTCTCGATAAATTCTCTGAGTCTTTTTTCATCTTTTCGCCCCGGAGCCGTTTCAAATCGAGAGTTGAGGTCTATGCCCTTCCATTGGGGATGGTGGAACTGCTTCAGTTGAGGGATGTCTTCCGGTCCTATACCTCCACTGAGCAGAAAAGGAGTACTGCCATGGTAGTTTTCCAGGATGTCCCATCTGAACTTTCTGCCACTGCCGCCCACCGTATTGCATTTGGTATCAAAGAGTAGCCAGTCGGCAACCTTGTCATATTGGGCAACTTGCTCGATGTCTTTTTCATCGGCAATGCTGATGGCTTTCATCAGCTGGACAGATGGGTGAGTAAGAGACTGGCGTAGCCTTGCCAAGCATTCAACCGACTCATGACCATGAAGCTGGATGATATCCAGCCGACAGCTGTCGGCAATGGCGGCCATCTCCACTACAGGCTGGTCTACAAATACACCGACACGCCGGATGCCGGCTGGAATGGCGTGGGCAACGGAGAGGTCGTTTGCCCAGCGGGAAGACCGTGGCCAGAAAATCATGCCCATCCATTGGATGCCTGTTGTTGCCACTTGAGAGATGTTGTCAGGTTCCCTCATACCGCATACTTTGATAATCATGTCGGCTGTAGATTAGAAGAATATTTGCTTTTCCAGACAGTCTATCTGAGAGAGGAAGGAGTGGAGAGCCCGACCAGGGTCAGCCTCTTTCATAAAACATTCGCCCATGAGGAAACCCTCAAATCCGGCTTTCTTCAGTCGGAGTACCGTCTGTGCGTCAGATATGCCACTCTCGCTCACTTTCAGTCCCTCTCTGGGCAGCTTTTCCGCCAGTTGGAAAGAGGTGCTGACATCGGTGACAAAGGTACCGAGATGGCGGTTGTTAATACCATACAGTTCGGGTTCAATCTCAGCATAGTCCAGCTCCTTTTCGTGGTGCATTTCCAAAAGCACTTCCAATTGCAGTTCCCTTGCCATTCGTCTCAGTTGTCGACAGTCCTGAAGAGTCAGGGCGGCGGCTATCAGCAAGACGGCAGAAGCACCGCAGAGACGTGCTTGGAACAGCTGGTATTCGTCCACGATGAAGTTCTTGTAAAGGATGGGAATCTCTACCCCCGTCTTTCGGGCGGTGGAGATAAAGCTGTCTTCTCCTCCGAAGTAATGGCTGTCGGTGAGGATGCTCACTGCTGCGGCTCCCTCGTTCTGATAGGCAAGGGGGATGATGTCGGCGCGTCCATCCTCGTGAATCCATCCTTTAGAGGGCGACTTTCTTTTGAACTCAGCGATGATACCAGTACTTGCCTTTTTCAGGGCGGCATGGATGGAGGGAACCTCCGTTCCCAAGAGCGCCTCTGTCTGTCGGTGCAGTTCGCGTTCCGGCAACAGCTCCTTGAACTGTTCCAGTTCCCATCTTTTGTGTCGTACTATTTCTTCCAGAATATCCGTCATCGTCTTATCTGTTCAGCTCAACAAACTTCTGGAAGGTTCTCTGCGCCTTTCCGCTATCAATACTCTCTCTGGCAATGTCAATACATTCCTCGATGGTCTTCTCGCCTCGTTCGAGAACCTGAATACCGAAGGCTGCATTGGCAAGAACGACATTCTTCTGTGCGGGCAGGGCGGTGTTGGCAAGCACACTGTCAAAAATCTCTTTGGCCTCCTTCTCATCGGCACCTGCCACCAATTCTTCGGGTTGGGTGATGCCAAAGCCGAGGTCACTGGGCTTGAAGATTCGCTCATATTGGTTGGTGGTCACCTTGAAGTCGCCGGTAAGCGATATTTCATCATATCCGTCCATGCTGTTTACGATGCCGTAATCAATACCTATCCGCTGATATACATTGCTGTATAGCCGCATCTGGTCGAGGTTGGCCACGCCCAAGAGCTGGCATTGCGGCTTGGAGGGATTGACGATGGGTCCCAGCAGGTTGAAGCAGGTGGGAAACTGCAGTGCCTTGCGGATGGGCCCAACGAACTTCATGGCTTTTGCAAACAGCTGTGCGTGCAGGTAGACGATGCCGCATTCGTTGATACAACGGTTCAGCTTGTCTATGCTGTCGGTAAACTGAACGCCGTGGTTGGCTATCACATTAGAGGCTCCGCTGGTACTGGTGGCAGCATAGTTGCCGTGCTTTGCCACTTTATATCCAGCTCCGGCGATGACGAAGCATGCCGTGGTGCTGATGTTAAAGGTGTTCTTGCGGTCGCCTCCCGTTCCTACCACATCAATATATCGGTCACATTCCAGTGGGACGGGGACACCTGTTTCCAGTATGCCATCCCTGAAACCGAGCAGTTCGTCTACAGTTACACCTCTCATCTGCAGGGCTGTGAGCAGAGCGGTAATCTGTTCGTTGGGGTATCGGCTTTCGGTAATGCCTATCAGTATGTTTTTGGTCTCTTCGCGGCTCAGTTCTTCGTGGTTCAGAACTCTGTTCAGTATCTCTTTCATTGTTTTTATATGTGTTTTATTGATGTTTCGCAAGTGCTTGACTTCTTAGCTGATTACTTCTTGACGGCTAACATGTTTCATGACTCGCGACTGTTGATTATCTGATATCTCCTCTTCATTTTTCTCGATGGTCTCGTGCTTGAGAAAGTTCTCCAGCATGATATGACCTTCGGGAGTGAGTACACTTTCGGGGTGAAACTGTATGCCATGAATGTCGTATTGACGATGGCGCAGTCCCATAATCTGCCCCTCATCGCTGACGGCTGTCACTTCAAGACAGTCGGGAAAATCCTGTTGGCTGACCACCCATGAATGGTATCTGCCCATGGTGATGCGCGAGGGCAGACTGTCGAAGATGTAATCGTTGCCAAACTGAGTGCCCTCGGTGGCGACACCATGAAAGACCTCGCTTAGGTTTGCCAGTTGTCCTCCGAAGACCTCACCGATGGCTTGGTGTCCCAGGCATACGCCCAGGATAGGCTTGCGACCCGCATAGTGACGGATCACATCGGTCAGCAAACCAGCCTCCGACGGAATGCCGGGACCTGGACTCAGGACTATCTTGTCGAAATGCTCCAGCTGTTCCAGTTCAAACTGGTCGTTACGCACCACACTGACCTGAGCTCCCAGCTCCTTCAGCAAATGGCTCAGGTTGTAGGTGAACGAGTCGTAGTTGTCAATGAGTATGATGTTCATCATGATGATTCTTATATGGATAATAGAAATGGATGGTTCTCTCTAAGGTATTTACATCTCTGCGGCGGCATGGATGGCTTTGCGCAGTGCTCCCAGCTTGTTGTTGACCTCCTGCAGCTCGTATTCTTCATCGCTTTTGGCAACGATGCCGCCGCCAGCCTGGAACCATAGCTCGCCGTTGCGTGCCACAAAAGTACGGATGGTGATAGCTTGGTTCAGACTGCCGTCCAGTCCGATATAACCGATGCAGCCTCCGTAGGCACCCCTGCTGTGAGGTTCATATTCGCTGATCAGCTGCATCGCCCTTACCTTGGGTGCGCCCGACAGGGTTCCGGCGGGGAAGGTGTCGATGAATGCCTTGATGGGGTCGGCACCCTCGTCCAGTTCGCCACTCACCCTCGATACCAGATGGATCACGTGGGAGTAGTATTGCAGGTCTTTGTAGAAGTCCACTTTTACTCCATGACAGTTGCGGCTCAGGTCGTTACGTGCCAGGTCTACCAACATCACATGTTCAGCATTTTCCTTGGGGTCGTTACGCAGGTATTCAGCACCGCGACGGTCGTTTTCTGCGTTCCCCGTTCTCTTCGTCGTGCCCGCAATCGGGTCGATATATGCTTTTCGTCCCTCAATGCGACAGTGGGTTTCAGGCGAGGAACCGAAGATACGGAAACCTCCGAAATCGAAGTAGAAAAGATAGGGCGAAGGGTTGATGGAACGCAGAGCACGGTAGAGCTTGAAGTCGTCCCCCTCATAGCGTTGCACGAAACGGCGCGAGAGAACAATCTGGAAGACATCACCTCTCAGACAGTGACTGATACCTTTTCGTATGTTAGCCTTATGTTCTTCGTCTGTCAGGGGAGATGTCGTCTCGCCTATGGGCTTGAAAGGATAGGTCTGTACGTTGCCCTTGTTCATCAGTCGCAGCAGTTCGTTCAGGTGTTCATCTCCGTTGTCGTTCTCCCCCTCCAGGGTGACGATGGTCAGCTGGTTGTTGAAGTGGTCGAACATGATGATGTCGCGATAGAGGATGTAGAGCATGTCGGGCGCGTCGTTCTTGTCGGCTGTCTCGTCCTTGACGGGGATATGCTCGAAATATCTCACGGCATTGAACGAGGTATAACCGTAAAGCCCTACATATTGTCTGTGTTCTCCCTCTACTGCCCATCTGCTCAGGAAGTCGCTGATGGCATGGTCGCAGCGATAGCTGGCATCCACCGTTCTGCTCTCCCGGCTGCCATCGGGCAGGCAGAGCAGGGCCTTTCCGTGATTGATGGCCACGGATGCGATGGGGTTGATACCGATGAAAGAACGGCTGTTGTTGGAATCGTGATAGTCCGAACTCTCCATGAGTGCGCTCTGCGGATAGACGTCTCTCAGTCGCAGATATACACCCACGGGTGTGTAAAGGTCGGCAAGAATGGTCCGGCTTTTGGTATGAAATGTCAATAGATTCTGCTTCATGGTCATGTCGTGTATTGTCAATGGAATGAGGGGTCAGAAATTACCGTATTCTCCAGCCATCTCCTTGTGTGAGAGGTAGGTCTCAACGTCCTTGTCGCCTCTGCCGCTCACGGTCAGCACGACGACATCAGAAGGCTTGAACTGCATTTTCTGCAGGGCGGCTATGGCATGGGCACTCTCTAAGGCGGGGATGATACCCTCCAGTCGGGTCAGCTCGTAGGCAGCCTTGACAGCCTCGTCGTCATTGATGCTGAGTACGGTGGCTCTTTTCTTGTCAGCCAGGTTGGCATGGATAGGACCGATGCCGGGATAGTCCAGTCCTGCAGAGATACTTTCCGCTTCGATGATTTGTCCGTCGGCGGTTTGCATCACCAGTGTTCTTGAGCCGTGGAGGATGCCTAAGCTCCCGGCATGAATCGTGGCGGCAGTATGTCCGCTGTCGGCTCCCAGTCCGCCGGCTTCAGCCAGTATAATGCCTACTCTCTCATCGTCGATATAATGATAGATGGTGCCGGCAGCATTGGAACCGCCGCCCACACATGCCATCAGGAAGTCAGGATAGTCACGGCCAATCTTCTCTTGCAGTTGCTGCTTGATTTCTTCGGAGATGATACTTTGCAGCCGTGCCACGAGATCAGGGTAGGGATGTGGTCCGACGGTAGAACCGATGATGTAGAAGGTGTCAGCAGGGTGGCAGCACCAGTCTCTGATAGCCTCGTTGGTAGCATCCTTGAGGGTCCCGTTGCCCGATGTCACAGGTCTTATCTCCGCTCCCAACATCTTCATCCTTTCCACGTTGGTATGCTGGCGTTCTACGTCCAGGGCCCCCTGGTAGACGACACAGGGCATATCCATCAGTGCGCAGACGGTAGCCGTGGCAACGCCATGCTGTCCGGCTCCAGTCTCGGCAATAATCCTTTTCTTGCCCATCTTCTTGGCAAGCAGAATCTGTCCGATGGTATTGTTGATTTTATGTGCACCCGTATGGTTCAGGTCCTCTCGCTTCAGATACAGCTGGCAGCCATATTTCTCGCTCATGCGTCGGGCATAATAAAGAGGAGAGGGGCGTCCCACATAGTCGCGCAGCAACTGCATATACTCTTTTTTGAATTCGTCCGACTCCAGGACTTCCAGATAATGGTTTTTCAGGTTCTCAACCGTTGCATACAGGATTTCGGGCACATACGCTCCTCCGTATTCACCGTAATATCCTTTGTTGTCTACTTGATAGCTCATATAATGTTTTTTTGTTTTTAAAGTTGATGATTGCTGAGGGTATAAAAAAAGACCCGTCGCGTATCGACGAGCCTTCCTTCTTCTCATACATTAATACATGGCATCGTTCCCGCGATTATTGTAATCTCAGGTAGCGCCACCACAGGATGTTATTTAGATTCTTTTTCATGTTGATTTCTTTTAGTTCGTTTGCAAAAGTAATGTTTTTCTTTCAAACTGCAAAATATTTCGGCGATATTTTGCGATTTTGTTTCAAAAAACATCATTTATGCGATAGATTGTTTATGTTTCGGGTAGATATCTACCGTTTGAATGAGCTTTTCGTCTCTGCTATCAGCCAGAAGAGAAGTTATGATGGAGAGTTATAACTCCTTGTACTTCCACTGTTAGCTTAAGTTGACTAATTGTATTATTATAAATAAGGTATATTACTAATTTCTGGGGCATTCAGTTGTACAACTGGATGCCCAATGTTGGTTAAATAGTTGTAAATGAATGGCAATAAAATGGTGTGTATGTTTGGATGAAATACATATAATTTGTATCTTTGCAATTGAAAGCGGGCTTATCTCTCCTGCAACATGCGAAATCATTATGGGTACATATATTAATAGAGGCAACTGTGAGTTTAGTGACATCGTGAATGGCGAGTATGTTGACAAGACATCTCTGATTCCATTCATCAACATGACGCTCAATTCTGAGCGTCGCTACAGCTGCGTGACCCGTAGCCGGAGGTTCGGCAAGTCTATGGCGGCCAAGATGCTGTGTGCCTATTACGACAAGTCGTGTGACTCGCGCAAGCTTTTCTCGGGGTTGGTGGCTGAGAAGGATAAGTCATTTGAAAAGTTCCTAAACAAATATAGTGTCATTTACCTTGATGTGACATCTTTCACTGC
>CAMAHD010000068.1 GCA_945834405.1 uncultured Prevotella sp.
ACTCATATATATAAGTAAGGTGTATGTCTGTCTCGTCCAGGAACTGCTCGAAGTTCTTTATTCTGCTCTGGTAGTCATAGACGGTCTTGGCTTTCAACAGTCCTTTCCGACCTGCAGCCAGCAGATACTCCTTATATCTGGGCAACACTGTTTCCCATTTCGTGAACTCTCGCGTGGTTCTGGCCTTTACGAAGGGGTTCCAGCCATTCTGCACCTCTTCGACAATCCATAATATTTTCTGCCTGGCCATCTCTTTACGCGCCTTGGCTGTTTTGTACCTGCTGAGCATGTACTTCTTCCGGCGCATCTGGTTTATTGAAGGATCAAGGATATAGAAATCAACGTACCACCGTTTGGCCTTGTGAAGCGTGGGGTAAGTCCAGGGATATATTACTTTTCTATTTGAAAATAGATTTTTTTCGTGTGAACACATTTTTTTTACGTTGTTTCCGTAGTAACAACGCATCCAAACCATGATTGAAAAGTCCCGATTTCGTCCCACTTGGAAACGAAAAACTGGGTAACTCGCTAATTTTTAGCTTGTTACCCAGTCGCAGTTGCGGAGGCAGGATTTCCTTTTGCCTCATGTTGTCCGCAAACACGGCTTTTGGATAACGTTATATTACTGTGTTGTTCTCTCATTACGGCCCGTTTTCGTCCTACTTTTGGTAAAGTTAGATATTATCTATGTTTACTTAGAATGTTCTGTATTCGGACCGATTATGTCTCATTGTAGATTTTATGGCCGTTTGGCCAACTCTATCAGCTGGTCGATACGGTGGTTGAGTTCGGCAATGGTTTTGTCCTGTCGCTCAATGACATCTTGAAGATGTCTGTTTGTGGCGGCCAAAACTTCCGGGTCGGCAGTCACGTTGTAACTACTGACTGTGTTGTTATTTCCATTCACCTGATTGGTAACATACTTGTTTTCCCTATCGAATAGGTCATCGATAGGACATTGCAAGAGGTCGGCAATGCGTTCGATGGTCTCTGCCTTGGGATTGATGTTTTTCCCAATATCTTGAAAAGAGGCATTTCCAGACCTGTCAGGATAGACAAAAGCAAAATATTCTCTTGCCTTTATACCTCTATTTCGTACCATATGCTCAACTTTCAATGAATTGAATGTCATATTACTTTGTTTTTACTTTTATATTTATAACTATGCTATTTATTATTGCAACAATACAGAATTGTTGGAAAATATTATTAAAACAATAAAATAACTCATGTTTTATTTGGATTTATCAAATTACTTTAGTAATTTTGCCATCAAATTTACTAAGTATATATGGATTATGCAAGAAAAACGATTAGAATTTACAAGTTTGGGCCTGTTGTCCTATTATGGAAAATTGACCGTGAAAGAGAAGGTTATGCTGAAAAGTTTCGTGGCTCATTTGTTTCACCTGAGCTATTACACAGTTGATGCGAAATTCCGTGGTAAAACAAACTTCTCAGCTGCAGAACTGTTGGCACTTCAGCCAATCATTGAGAGTGAGTCATGGAAGCAATAGAGTTCTACCTGTGGGAAGGCGAGGTGTGTTACCGCTTTGAAGGCCAGGAGCGAAAACTGCAGCCGAGAGACCGGGAAATTATTGAGTTTATCCTGGACAGCCTGGAAAAGTATTTTCCTGATGCTTTGGCAGCACTCAATGAGGAATGCATGCAATCGTCTCCCAATAAGAGATACTATGATTACCGCCGTGTCAGTCTCTTTATCCGTTGCAACTTCGCTGAGCACGACACACTGAACTACGATATTCAGTGTGGGGTGCTTCACTTTGAAGATGTAAAGTGTCCGCTCAGAGGTATATGCAAGCACGAAGGCATTATCTGTAAGCCTCGTTTCAGCATGCAGGTAACTAAGGAAGAAGGAAAAGTGGCCGTTCTCTATTCGCGTGGGCTGACAGCATCCGAAATAGCAGGTGTGCTAAGAAAGAGTATCAAGACAGTGAAGAACCAGTTGGAAAGTGTTCGGAAGCGTCTCCATTTGGATAGGACCAGAGACCTAATCAAAATTTTCAGCATTTATAACAGTTTTACATTATGGGAGTAAAAGGAAGGAAAAGTATCTTGCTCAGAATACTGATGAAGCAGGAAGAGCGTCAGAAGCCGTCTGTAATTCTTACAGATAGGGAATGGCAAACGGTGAACGAAATGTCGTACTTGATATGTAATGCCATCGCCGATGCCATCGAACAACAGCCCTATGTTTCGCAAAACGTACTCAACTACACAATGGCGAAGGTTGTGGCCATGACGATGAAACTGAACAGTGACATGTTCGGGTATGTAGGTGGAGAAGCCGACTACATGTCACTTCTGATAAAGCATGCCTGGACAAGAATAAAAGACCAAGCCATCGATTACGGCTCCAGTGGAGAACCCGAATAGATTCTATACTCAACACAGCCGTCCCGCTTACATTGAAGTAAATAATTTTTGCCATAATAATCACACTCTTTGGCGGGGCGGCCTTTTCACAATTTAAAAATTTGCGATATGAAACTACAAGATTTTGAAAAAGCCATCATTGCGTTAAACAGCTCAGTGGTATTAGATGAAGTGAAGCTCTACAAAAACCATGTGCGCCGGTTCTACGGTCACAAGGGCTGCACACTGGTTATGTGGGATGAAAATGGGCGTGGTTACTCATGTGTGCTCCAGAAACTGAAAGAGTCTGAAATGCAGTGCGACACACACAAAGGCGTGAGTGAAAGCTGCTATGACCGCGACAAAGTTTATGATCTGCAATTCGGTTAATTGATGTATGTTGAAGACCAAAGACCTCGAGGTCAACCTTATGGGGATGTCTTGAATAAACCGATTGCGAAATGAAAATAAGAAAAACCCACATAGCATGGAATGAACGTATTTTACAAACCTGATGTTCAGTAGTAACTTTGCAGAAGGCCACTAAGGAGAAGAACGATATGATACCAGTACAGAAAATTTATGATGCCACGCGTAATGGACTTGATATTATCCTTTGGATTTATCCTCAGGCTGCTGAATGCGTAGGTGTGAAGGGCAAGAAATTCAAGGTACGCGACGAGAAAACACCGTCGGCGTGCCTCTATCAGCGCAAGAGTGAGAAATATGGTTATATATGGGGTGTGACAGACTTCGGCGGCGATGGATGGCGGTCGGCCATCCAGCTCTACTTGGAGGACCGCCACCTGAGTCAAGACCGCTTCAATGAGGCCGTTCTGCAGATTGCGGCACATTTCGACGTGACCGATGAGCTGGATCGATCAGTCAATAAGGCCGACTTCACAGAGCGCGACGCCAGAGCTGATGAACCTGACGGACACCGCAATTTCGAAACGAAGGATTTTACGACCGAAGAACTGGCCGTGCTTGGACCCAACGTGAAGAAGGAGCACGTCGAGGCACTGCATTGGCACAGCGTGAAGTGGTTCAGTTATACAAAGGACCGCAAGACGCGCATCCGCTACTCGAATGAGCACTACCCCATCTTTATGCGGGAATGTGTGGTAAAGGAAGCACGCACACTACCCGACGGAACCGAACAGGATGAAGTGAAGTTCTACAAAGTGTATGAACCGCTGAATCCAGACAAGGCTTACCGCTTCCAGTACTTCCCGGCAGGCGTTAAACCCGCAAAATATATCAACGGACTGCGTGAGCTGATTCGTGCGAAGGAGCAGTTCAATGCCAAGGAACAGAGAGAATGGGAGTCCACGCATACCGAAGATGAACCCTACAAGCCTCAGAAACTGCGTGAGGCCTTCATTTGCAGCGGTGAAAGAGATGCGCTATGCTGCCGTTCACTGGGATACATGCCCCTGTGGTTCAATAGCGAGACTTATCATCTTGACGATGATGAGGTGCGTGAGATCATGCATCATGTCGATACACTCTACAACATTCCGGACATTGACGAGACTGGGGTAAGAAAAGGCACTGAGCTGGCTTTACGCTTCATCGACGTGCGTACAGTATGGCTCCCCGGATGGTTAGGCAACTATCGAGACAACCGGGGCAAGCCGCGCAAGGATCTGCGTGATTGGATGGAATTGCGCCATACGAAGAAGGAATTCAAGTTCCTGATGCAGATGGCAATGCCAGCACGCTTTTGGAAGACATCTGTAAACAAAAAGACTGGTGAGGCACGTCACTCGATAGACACCGCCTGCCTCTATAATTTTCTTAAGCTTAATGGCATTTATGCGTTGCACGACGAAAATCAAAAGGACACCAGGTATGTAAAAATAGACGGCTACATCGTGCGCTCAGTGATGCCGAAAGACATCCGTGAATTCGTGCGCCAGTGGGTCATCGATAAAGTACGCGACTTGTCCGTACTTAACCTGGTGCTGGATACGCCAAAGCTGTCTGCTGGAATGCTGGAGAGCATCGACGAGATTACGCTTGACTTTACATCTTTTGATGCCAGAAGCCAGCTGTTCTTCTTTCCCAACGTCTGCGTCCGTGCCACTGGCAGCGGTCTTGAAGTCATCAAAAAGCAGGACTTCAAGTTCCAGAACTATGTATGGGAAGAAAATGTCATCAAACACGATTTCCGGCTGCTGGATGATTTTTTCCATATATCCCGGAACATCGACGAGAACGGCCAGACAGAGTTTACTATCAACGTGAATAAGGTCGGTTCAAACTTGATGGGCTATTTCATCAACTCTTCCCGGTTGTTTTGGAGAAAAGAGATGGAAACGCGATTCGACAGCGAACAGGAGCGCCGGAAATATCAGCAGGCGCACCGCTTCGACATCATGGGCGAGAGCCTGACAGACGATGAACTCAAGGAGCAACAGCAGAACCTTATTAACAAAATCTTCACGTTCGGCTACATGCTGCACCACTACAAGAGTCCATCACGCGCATGGGCACCGATGGCCATGGACAACAAGATTGGCGAGGAGGGCGAATGTAACGGCCGCAGCGGCAAGTCATTCTTCTTCAAGGTACTCTCGCTGCTCATGAAAACGGTCAAACTGTCCGGGCGCAACCCTAAGCTAATGGATAACCCACACGTTTTCGACCAGGTAACGCAACACACTCAGATGCTGCTTGTGGATGACTGTGACCGTTACCTGAATACCGGCCTGTTCTACGACAACATCACATCAGACATGACCGTAAACCCGAAAAATAACCAATCGTTCACTATCCCCTTTGAAGAAAGCCCCAAGATAGCTTTCACAACCAACTATGTGCCAGCAGACTTCGACCCGTCGAGCGAGGCACGTCTATTATATATGGTCTTCTCCGACTATTATCACCAAAAGACAGAGGAAAATGACTACATCGAGAGCAGGAGTATCCGCGATGACTTCCAGAAAGATCTTTTCAGTAAGACATATTCAGATGAGGAATGGAATCAGGATCTGAACTTCATCTTGCAGTGTGTGAAGTTCTACCTTTCTTTGGCCGGAGAGCCTGTGAAGCTGCTGCCACCAATGTCAAACATCATATTTCGTAAGCACAAACAAGATATGGGCGCCAACTTCGAGGACTGGGCACAGGTATATTTCCATCCGGATTCAGGACACCTGGATACATTCGTTTCCAGAACCAGAGTTTTCGATGACTTCAAGTCCCACGGAGGTAAGGTTCAGGGCATGACATCTCAGAAGTTCATGAAGAAGCTCGAGGCATTCGCCTTGCTATGTCCATGGGTGGAGGAATTGAATCCTGCAGAGTATCGCAACAACAGCGGTCGAATCATCAGACGCGAAGAAGGCGCTCCGGCTGGAAGCAGCCCAGTGGAAATGATTTATATGATGAAGAAAAAGCCGGTTGTCGCTCAGACACCGAAGGAAGGTGACATTTGGGAGGATGACAGACCGTTCTGATGGGATGATGTTGTTCCTTTCTTTCAAAAAGGAAGGAGTATGTAATTAGGCAATTTAATACGTATGCAAAGGTAAGCATTTTTTTTAAGATAACCAAATTTTTGAGCTGTTTTTTCAGCCTTTATGCTGGTAATTATGAGGGTCAGCAAAGTGACAATTTAAAGTCACTTGCTGACCCTCTTGCGTTCCCATGGGCGGCCACTGCTGCCACCCAGAAACATGCCATCTACGCCATGGCCTTCGCTGCCCTTTCCCTTCCCTTACCATTTTTGTACTAAAAATCTGTAACTTTGTAACAAATGTCGGTGAAACCGTTGGAAAGTATAATAAATAAAGGAGGTTTGGAGCATTTTTCTGTGTTGACAAAGTGGCGTTACAATCTTGATACAAAACATAAAAATGTAAACAATTCCAGTTTTGTCACAGCGGAAAAATAACAGAAATTTGCCAAAATCCAGCCAGATATACAAACTTCATCTGGGCATTTTTTTGTTACAGAGTTTTGCAACATTTACAAAGTGACTGATTTACAATTAATTATAGTTCATTGGATACCTTGTTACAAAATTACAGAAATTTCGAACGAAATTATATTAGCGACAGGAATTAAAATATAATAGTAAGTATGTTTTTCTAACTAAAATTGGATATTTTCAATAAAAACACTAACTTTGCAAAGTCTTTAATTATTTCAAATATGAGTAAGTTTGTTGTCTATGTCGCTTTAAAACCATTCATAGCCCAGTGGGCTGTGAACCATTTCGGATGTCCTGTTAAGTTCCCACCTCAGTCAGTGGGCAATGCCCGTATCATCGCCATACTGATAAAGCGCCCTGATGGAGCTAAACCTGATTTGGAAGAAGACGGACTGACACCGATTGCCATCCCGTACTCCAAGCAGAAGGATCCTGAGTCGTGGAACTATGTCACGCCTTCAGGAAAACGGTTCATTGCTGAATACATCGAAGCTCTGTTCAAGGACAATCTCTACAAGGAGTTCAACGAGATGTGTAGCGAGGACTCTAAGCTCCAGACGGCAGCATATACCTGGTGCGAAATGCACGGAATAGATATCAACTATGCAGACACCATCCGGCAAAGGTTCTACCGGGAGCGAGAACGACTATTGTCATGCGGAGTTGACCTCCGTAAGCGAAACAGGGTAAAAAAGGAAAAAAAAGGTTAAATCGCAAAAAATAATTCCCATAAAGATACCATGTTTTGATGACGCATGAATATTAATAATCAGTTAATAACAATTAAGAACATTTATGAACTCTCCCAAAAATGTCATTGGCATTGACCGCTTACAGTCTGGATCAATTGTAGGACTTCGCAAGCTCAGTTCGTCAAGTGTGTCGATATCTTCATCGAATTCGTGGAAGAACATTCCGATAAAGGTGCCGGCGCGACTGACAATCAGTGATAAGGTTGATGATGGTGTTCGCCTGCATACTGCACAGCTTGTATTTCGAACATGCGATGAACCTCAAGAGATAGAGCGAATGGTGTATCGATGCAAAACTGCTGATGGCAAATATTTCCTCATCGGCAACAATGATAGACCGTATCCTGTCACCACGGTCAATGACAATCACCCGGACAATATGAAGGACTCACAGCTCTATGAAGTCACAGTCAACTACACATCAGCAGAAAAAATCCCCTATATACAATAATTCGTGTAGTTTTTAGTTGAGTTGATCCGTGCTAACTTTGCCGAAAAACAAAGGAAGCATGAAAAAATATGACCTTTATTTGACTGGCACTGTCGGGGGATGGGGTATCTCCGCCGACTTCGTGAAATATATCCTGGATAAGAAGAAAGACCAGCCCGTCAACGTGGCCATCTGCTCTCTGGGCGGCTATGTCACTACTGGTCTGGAGATTTACGAGCTGTTTAAGAACCACGGACAGGTGACGTGTTACTTCCTGGGAATGTCGGCCAGTGCCGCCACCTTCATGGCTATGGGTGCCAAGAAGGTGGTTATGTCCAAGAATGCCCTCATTCTTATTCACAATGCCATGGGCGCAGTGTTTGAATGGGGCAATATGAACAAGGAGCAGCTTGACGAACTGGTCAAGCGCCTCCAGTTCCAGCGCTCTCAGCTGAACACCATCGATGATGTACTGGCTGAGATCTACGCTGAAAAGAGTGGCAAGCCGGTTGACGAAATCAAGGACAAAATGAAGGTCGCAGCCTGGATTAAAGCCGCTGATGCCAAGGACTTCGGTCTGGTGGATGAAGTCACAGAGCCGGAACAGATGCCAACCAATGTACGGAACATTTATACAAATTCATTGATAAAGGATATGGGTCTACCAGCCTTGCCCAAAGGGTTCAATCCTGAAACGGGCGAGGAGAATCCAACTACAGGCGTTCTCCAAAAGGTCGTGGAGATGCTGAAAGGACTCATGCCGGAAACCGCGACCAATTACAGTCATAACAAGATGATCAAAGTATTTACTGCCGTGATGGCTTTGTTGACCATCACTGACGGCTTCAAGCCGGACGAGAAGGGCAATGTGTCCCTGACGCAGGATCAGTTGAAGATCATCGACGATGAGCTGAAGAAGCAGAACGATGCCTGTAAACAGGCTTCCGACGTGCTTAAGAAGCAGAAGTCGACCATCGAACAGCTGACCAAGGAGAAGAATGACCTTGAGGAACAGGTGAAGAACCTGAAGGGTTCTGCCGGTACCAAGGAGGAAGAGAAGGTTGACGGTGCCGAGAATACACTGAGTGCCGCCAGCGAGTTGTTTAACACTATCAAAGACGCTCTGTAAGCTATGGTTCAAAAAACTCCTATTTTCAATGTAGGTCAGCCTGTGGTAGATCCACAGACTACCTTTACACCGGCTTCCCTGAGTTCTGCTTTCCAGAAGTACCGCACGGAGTTGGCCACCATGCCTATGTATGCCATGGCCAAGGCTATGCAGCACATGGACTACCGCGACGGAATCCGCTACAAGGAACACCTCCACGAGATGAAAGGTAACTTCCAGATGGGTAACTATGATAAGTACAAGAAAGGCAGTGGCGCCATTGAGATTGCACAGCGCACACTGGAGACTTTCTTTGGTAACTGCATCGAACCCATCGACCCAAACAGCATCTACCAGAGCCTTTGGGGCAGCGACGTGACCAAGGGTGAGGGACTGAAGAACGTGCCTTGGGTGAAGCGCATCTGCGCCTATATCATGGCTCAGCTGGGCGAACACATGTACAATGTGATGTGGACGGCAAAGCACGATCCTGAAAACACCACTGAGACTGCAAAGTGGTTCAATGGATACTGTACTCTGGAGAACATCGAAATCAAGGCAGGAACCATGTCGAAGGAGATGGGTAACCTCTACCAGTTACCTGAGAATATCACTCCTGACAATGCCGAAGATATCATCAACGATTTCTTCTGGGGTGATGTGGCTTCCGGATGGCCTGGCATCCACGGCAAACTTCGTGACCAGCGCGTGAAGGTATTCATGAACGACTACACGAAGCATTGCTACGAGGTGTCGTATCAGAAGAACCATGGCTCGCTGCCATACAACCTGCAATTCGATAAGGCACATATTGAGGGCAAAGATACCGCCGAGTTAGTAGGTTTGGGTAATGTCCCCAAGAACTACCTGTCTATCACTCCTAAAAACAACATCCTGACGCTCTGGAATCAGCGTACCGCTGATGAGACGTTCTTGGTCAAGGAGTCGAAGACCTCTCACTACGATGTTGACTTCCTGGCCAACATGTTCTATGGTGAGCAGTACCGCTTCATCAACAAGGAGATGTTATGTGTTGCACGCACATCTGCTGAAATTGCTGCTGCCAAGGCTGAGTAAATAACCCATAAAAACTGAAAAAAATATGACTGAATTGAATACACGCTGCGCAGACGATGCGGCTCTCTATGAAGACATTGACTTCTGCATGGGAGAAAAGTCGCTGCCTGGCACCCGTAATCATGGTTACTATGTGCCCCGCCGCAACATTAAGAAATTCCCACGTCCTGCCGGTTCTGCGGCTGAGAAGATGGAGGATGTGGCCGTCATCAAGTCCAATATTGAGTTGTATGCTGACAAGCTCTGGAAACGCTTTGCCCTTGTGCCAAACGAAAGCGAACCTACGGCAGAAGGGCAGGGCAGCTATGGATCGAAGACTATGCTCAACAAAATCACGCTCGTCATGCCTGGTACTGGGAAAAAGGTTACTGGCTTAATCAGCCAGATGAACAACGACGACGTGGTGTTCCTCATTCCTATGGCCGACGGAAAATGCCGACTCTTCGGTTCTCCTCTTTATCAGGCAGAGATAGCCGTGAGCCAGGCCTATGGTAAGGCTGCCACTGATGCCAACACCACTACTGTGGAGGTGAGCGTGACCGATGAGTTTGCAGCTCCCTTCTATGAGGGTGAGTTCACAACTTCTGAGGGTACGTTCCTCGGCACAACAGACGAACTGAAGTCTGAATCGTCTTCATAAGTCATCATTTCGTGTCGTAAATAGTTGACCGTGGGGCGGTCTCATGCGCTAAGACGGTGAGATGGTCCCACCTTTTATTTCAAAAAATATGATAGACCAGAAATTTACAGAAAAGATTGCCCGCTGGCTTGACAGTGAGCATAACACGGTAGCACAAATAGAGGAAGGTGCCCAGCTTCTGCTGTCTCTGAATCGCGATGGGGCTATGTATCAGCGCATCATGCGCCGGCCACATCGAGAGATAAAGTTTCTCGAATACAAGTTGCAGCGGTTCCTCCGTCTGCGTCAAGACGGCCAGACCATCCGCGACGTCATCAAGCTTAATGATGAGATCATGCCGGAGCTGGAGACTGTTACCAATAAGGAGCCGCAGCCCATTGAGAATCAGCCTACACTCCTTCCTGTCCTGCAGCCTGACGATCAACCAGCTGGAAATGAACAGTTCGTGCGCAAGGGCATCCGTCCTGATCATGACCAGCTGCCTGCAGAGATACAGGCTATCTGGCCTGCCAATGCCGAGCGCTGGAAGAAGATCAAGGAGGCTTACGAGACCTGCAAGCAGCTCACTGAGCCTTGCGACCGCTACGAGTACCTGAAGGTGCTCAAAGAAACCTGGTACAAGTATAAGCAGGAAATGGCCCGATACGATGATTACCGACTGTCCGCTGATGGCGGATCTGAGGGAGAGGGTGCTGCTGAACAGACTCCGGCACTCACTCCTGAGCAGGAGAAAGAACTGAAGAATGCCGACAGTTATATCTCCAAAAACATGCCACAGTTGCAGATGCTGGTGAGTGCTGCCAAAGAAGAGGAATTCAGCGAGGAGCAGATAAACAACTTGGAGAACCTGCGCCAGCGCATCCAGCAGCGCGTCGATGTGCTGTTGAAATACGGCCGCACACTCACAGATGAGCGAAAAGTTCAACTTAAGCAGTGCGGAATCAACCCCACACTCGAAACACCTGAAAACAATGAGCAAGGGAAAGAGTCCGAGTGAGTTCCTGCGTCCCATGGCCACGAACCCGTTGCAATCGCATCTGGGGCGTGGCCTTCATACATTGGGACTGTTAGGATGGATCCTGGAACAGACGGGTCCGGCAGATGTCTATGTCAGTACCTTCTCAACTTCTGATGCCTTCCTGAGAGGCTTCTATAACCTGAAGAAAAAAGGACTGGTACTGAAATCTGTGCTGCTGGCAGACCTGAAGGCATCGAAGAAAACATACCGACTATATAAGGAGATGCAGCAGAATTTCGATGCCGTATATCTCTCTCAAAATCATTCAAAGGTAATGCTGGTGCAGAACGACCGATGGACGGTGACGGTCATCAGCAGCCAGAATCAAACCTATGGCGACCGTGCCGAGTGTACGTTGGTCACCACCAATCAGGAAATATTCTACCAGCAATATTGTGGGTTCCGCGAATTAGTGGATAATAACTCAATTCAATTAAATGGACTATTCGAGCGACTTATTGAACAAAATACAAGACCTTGCCAGTCAACTGACTCCCCCTCAGGAGATTTCCGCATTATTGGATATTGATGAAACGGAGCTGTGCGCTGACATCAACACCTTGAGCCATCCGGCCAGAAAATCATTCATGAAGGGATACAGTAAAACTGCCCTCAGACTACGCAAGCAGAATCTCGACTTGGTAGATGCTGGCAGTCCTGCTGCAGACGAAGCGTGCCGCGTTTATCTTCGCCGCATGACACGTGATATAGATATATGAGCCTACCTGTCAACATAGACAAATACGCTGAATTTCTTCCATTGGACAGCAGCGAACTTCGCCTGCAGATGGTGCCAGAAGACACCATCATGCGGGTGGAACGGCTGCGCGAGCTGAGCAGCTACTGGCGCAGTTATCCCAGCACCTCGCCCAAGGAACTGGTAAACCGATGCATGCAGCTCTTCAAGGTGGGTAAGAGTCAAGCGTATGACGATGTCCATCTGTTGAAGATCCTTATCGGCAACCTGGAGGCAACCACCAAGGAGTTTGCCCGGTGGCGGGTGAACCAGATGATAGAGGAAGACCGACAGGCCGCACGTCGTGATGGAGACTGGCGGGCCGTGGCCTCGATGCAGAAGAACTACATTCTGAACAACCAGACGGATAAGCCAGACACACCTGACATGGCCTTCGACAAGATTGTGCCGATCCAGATAGAGCCAACGGATGATCCGAGCGTGCTGGGCATCAAGGCACCCAAGAACCTGCGAGCCCGACGCGACAAACTCATCAAACAGTTCTCAAAGGATGATGAGTACGCTGAATATACTGATGTTCCATCGACCGATGATAAGGATGAAAAGTAATGGCAGAGAAGCAGAAGCAATATTTCAATGATGCACAGCTCTACCCGCTCTATATGTCGCCTCGAGACTTGGTGTGCGAGATGGGGCGTGGCACGGGTAAGGGACTCATTGATGCTACCCGGCTTATGCAGGTCTTTCAATATATGCCTGGCAGCTGTACCGGCTTCGTCTCTCCATCCTACAAGAAATGCCTCACTACCACGCTGCCCTCGCTACTGGTGCACTGGGAGCGATGGGGCTATAAGCGCGATGTTCACTACACCGTCGGCAAAAAGCCGTGGAAGGCCCTCAAATGGAAAGACCCCATCTTCACACCGCAGAACTGGGAGAACTGCATCGGCTTTTACAACGGCAGCGTCTGCCAGATCATCAGTCAGGACCGTGAGGGAGCAAGCAATGGTCTATCGCTCGACCATATCCTCATCGACGAAGCGAAGTTCGTGGAATACGAGAAGCTGAAGAACGAGACGATGCAGACCAACCGTGGCAACGAGATGTTCTTCTCTAAATGTCACCTTCATCATGGGCTGACCATCACCTGCGACACGGCAACCACCAAGAAAGGCTCCTGGTTCATGCAGTACGAGCAGAAACAGGACAAAGAACTGGTGAAGGTCATCGAGGGACTGGTGTATCTGAAATGGCAGAACCAGCAGCGCATGAAGCTGCACCCGGAGCGGGCCAAATACTACCAGGAAGAGATTCAGAAGATCGACCGTGACTTGTTCATCCTACGCAAGAACTGCCTGCTGTACTGCCGCTATCCCTCGCTGTTCAACCTGGCTGTGCTGGGCGAGGACTTCATCAGGCGCATGAAGCGCGACCTGCCTGCACTGACATTTGCCACCTCCATCATGTGCAAGCACATCGGCATAGCCAGGGATGGATTCTATGGTTCCATGCGCGAGAGTGTCAACTGGTACACGGCTCCAAACACGTCTAAGCTGGCACTGGAGATGGTGGGACGCCTGGAGGACAGTTGCCTGCTGGATGCCGACTGTGACCCGAATGCCCCGTTGGTGATAGCCTTCGATGCGAACACGAACATCAACTGGCTGGTGGTCGGCCAGGTGGGCATTGACGGCAAGCTCTATGTGCTGAAGTCGTTCTACGTGAAGTACGACACCATCGATGCCGTCGTGGCACTCTTCAATGCCTATTACAAGCACCACAAGAACCGTCAGGTGTACTTCGTATTCGACTCGACGTTCAAGGGGCAGGGCTACGGTGCCAACCAGAACGAGGACTTCTATATCCTCATCACCAACCTGCTGCTTTCTGCCGGATGGGTGGTTGAACAGGTGTACATCGGCAATCCCATGCACCACGTGGACAAATATCATCTCATCAACCGCATGTTTGTAGGCAAGGCCGCCCATCAGGTCTTTATCAACCAGGATAACAATGCAGACCTCCTTCTCTCGATCACTACCGCCGCCATCTACAATGAGAAGAAGGATAAGCGAGGCGAGAAGCTGGCCGAGACAGAGGAGGACAAGCTCGAGGCCCGCACCGACGGCTCTGATGCTTTCGATACCCTGTGCATAGGTGTGGAGAAGTTCATCCCGGCATACGCCTTCCAGGCATCGACAGGCTTTACATCTTTTTTTGGTGGCTGACTTTCTTCTACGACAATCCCTGTACTACTTTTTCTTAATGATTTGTTTATGTAATTCTGGCAGGCTTCCGCAGTGATGCGTAGGTCTGCTTCTTTTATTATGGTGCTGAAAGAGGCGATGCCACATTCAGCCGTTCTTCAAGCAGCAGTAAGGTGTCA
>CAMAHD010000069.1 GCA_945834405.1 uncultured Prevotella sp.
GGCAGCGAGTCATCGATGTACTTGGCATTCTCACCATGGCACTACGTGACAACGTAAAGCCAAGCTACATGAACGCTGTCAACAAGGATTTCTCCAAGGCAGAGGTCACTCTCCTTGACTGCATCTACGAGCACTATGCGCCCTCCGATGGATCCAACTACTTCGTCAATCCTCCTAAGCCTTCCAGGTACGCTCCTAAGAGCCTTAGAAGCACTGCACCTGATACAGGTGCCGAGAAAGCCCCAGAAACGCCACAGGACGCTTCTGAAACGTCTGAAGGTGCTCTCGCATTCTCCGAAGGTGAAACGCTCCGTGAGGACTCCGCTGAAGGGAACGAGTAAACTGTAGGCGACGTGCTTGCACGTGCCACATTTTTCAAGTATCGGGAAGCTCACTACCCGTTCCGATTTTCATCGGACGGTGAGCTGACCAGATAAACTGCAAGCAGGGTCAGGTTTTCCTTTGACAGAAAGAGGTGTTCTGCTTTGCCTAACGATACTTGAAAATGGATGTATAACCGTAAAACGAAAACGTATGGCGAATACAAACATGAACCGACAGGTCATCGACATCAGGACCAGTGCCGGTGTCGGGGACATCAGCAATGAGATCCTTCGGCGATGGTCGGACAAAGGCTACGACCAAGCCGTGAAGGAAGGGAACTACGACCGAAGCCGTGAACGACTCAATTTTGAGATAGCGAAAGGTGGCAAGGTTGTTCCCGTCGATAAGGATAGACCGCTCGACAAACGTATGGCAGAAATGCTTGCCTCACGTGGCATCAAAGACCCGAATGTCGGACGTGTGAACCCGAACATCCGTACTGCCGTGCAGTTCATCTTCAGCGGTTCCCATGACCGCATGACTGAGCTGGCATTTGGCAATCAGAAGGTGGATTTTGAAGCGAAATGTGGCAATGAGAATGTCCAGCGGATGCCAGAGATTGAGCAGTGGGCAAAGGACATCTATAACTTTGTCGCCCGTAAGTTTGGTGAGGAGAACATCATCAGCTTTGTGGTGCATCTGGATGAGACAACAGCCCATGCGCACTGTGACATCGTGCCAGTCAACGAACAAGGTAGAATCAGCTATAAAGACGTGTTCCACGGTCATAACAAGGCTGAATACAAGCAGTTCATCTTGCAGCTCCACAATGAGCTTGCGGAAGTGAACCGTAAATGGGGCTTGGCCCGAGGGACAAGTAAGGTGCTGACTGGCGCGAAAGGTCATACAACGGAGTCGTATCGTCGATGGCTGAACCAGGAATGTGACTCACTTGAAGAGCGTAGAAGCAATCTCCAAAATGCCATCAGTGAACTGAACAAGGAACTGGCTACAGCAATGACCAAGCAGAAGAGTTTCACAACAATGATCGAGAACCTGACAGCCAAGAAGGAGGAGCTTGAAAAGGAACTTCAACCGCTTCGGGAACTCCAGAAGAATGGCGATGCCATCAGTCAGGAGATTGCCCAGAAGATACAGGATCTGGAGAACCGCAAGGCATTCGTGGAAGAGAAACTGGCAGAGAAAGAGGCCAAGCTGTCTTCCACTGTCCAGGAGATTGACAGTCTTCGTCAGGACAAAGAGGCTCTGGAACAGGAGGCTTCAGAACTGGCTGCAAAGGCATCGGCATCTGAACAAGACTGGGCGCACAGCAAGGGAGCTGTCATGAACGAGCTGCTTGCCGGTACAATGATGCATGAGTTCACATCGCGCTATCAGCGTCTGCCAGATGAAGTGAAGGAAGTCTTCAGTGACACGCTGCTTGAACAACTGGCAACGGACGGCAACCATGTGGCGACCGTGGCCCTTGCGCTGATGTGCGAGTATGTGGAACAGGCGACCTCGATTGCACAGACACATGGAGGCGGTGGCGGTGGCCCCGGCGGTGGCTGGCGCAAGAAGGATGACGAGGACGAACGCATGTTTGCCCGTCGCTCTTTGGCTATGGCCAGACGCATGTGCAAGTCGCCTGGCAGACGCAAGAAAATGTAATTTAGCAATCAGGAAACATTCAAATTAGTAATTCAAAATCATCAAAACTATGACAGGAAAATATTTATTTCTTTCCGCATTATGCCTTACTGCCATGACAGTTAAGGCAAACGATGCCAGCACGGCATCTGACAGTATCTCGAAGCAGGTAGGTGTCACTTCGGAGTATTATCTCCAGACACTGAAACCCACATATCTCACGAATGTAAGCGAAGCAGCCAACTGGGGTAGAAATTGGTTCATTGAAGTAAAGGGCGGGGCTTCTGCTTTTCTGGGATCGCCTATCGGCTGCGGTGATGTGTTCGACCGTCTGACTCCAGCTCTTCAGGTTGGGTTAGGCAAGTGGTTCACACCCGCAGTCGGTGGACGTGTGGCTTATCAGGGAATGTCCTTCAAGAACGGCGAGTTCAAGAAGATGGACTATCACTTCGTTCATGCGGACTTTCTCTACGACCTGACCTCCGGCATCAACTGCAATGACCTCGGCCTGTCCCGATGGGACGTGATACCTTACATCGGTGTGGGCATGATCTACACCCCAGACTGGTATTCAGCCTGTACGTGTCTCGGGCATACAAGTGGCAGCCATCCTTTTGCCTTTTCCTACGGTTTGGAATGCCGCTACCGTCTTACTGACCGTATGCACGTCGTAGCAGAACTCACTGGAATGACCACTTCCAAGAACTTCGACTGCGTGGGTGCATCCTCAAAGTTCGGGGATAACATGGTGACACTCTCTGCCGGCCTATCGTTCACATTGGGCAAGGTGGGCTACAAGCGTATCGTGGACGCGAACCCATACATGGCTCAGAACGAATGGCTGATTGCGTATGCAGACCACCTTGCTGACCGCAACAACCGCCTTGCCCAAAAGCATAAGGAGGACGAGCGCATCAAGGCTGAGTATCGAAAGATCCTGAAGATAGAAGGTCTGCTTGACCTCTATAAGGACAGGATTGGAGATAAAGACGATGGCAAAGAACGCTCCCTCTATCCTCGTAATGACTATTCAGGGCTGAACTCGCTTCGTGCTCGTCTGAACAACAAGGGATGGGATGGGAATCCCGAGACGATGCCCAAAGCGATGAATAAGCGTATGGACACGGCAGCTGACAATGACGGCAACGAGTCCGAGGGTATCGACCCCCTCTTTACAGTTGACTCTTACGACGGTTATCTTTCGGCTATGATGAATGGTTCGGAATATATCGGCGCACCCATCTACTTCTTCTTCCGACTCGGTACGGATGAACTAACAGAGGTCTCTCAGCTGCTCAACATTGATGAGATAGCGCGTGTCGCCAAGACATATCATCTGAAGGTACGGATTTCTGGTGCTGCCGATTCAGCCACCGGCAATGAGCAAATCAACAACAGCCTGTCACGAAAACGTGCCGACTATATCAAAACGCTCATGGTGCAGCGTGGCATCGACGAGGCGTTTGTCACAACCTCCTATGAAGGTGGCATCAATGAGTATTCTCCAGTCCAGGCTAACCGCCAGACCTGTGTGACACTATCATTCTGAATGAAATAGAAACGCTATAGTTTATATTCTTTTCTTTGTTTGGCATATTATCAAAGAGGGAACCCGCTCGTGATGAGTAGGTTCCCTCAATCTTTTAATGTACCATCAGGGTCGTTAACGTCCCCGATGGAAGTGGACTTCTTCCTGCTCCTCCTCTTTTGGAGGTGTCTTGGCGGCAATCTGTTCCTTGGTGTTGTCAACGACCGTTTCATAGGAATAGCCGTCATCCTTTTTATCAGACACGTTTTCCATATAGCCAGGTTCACTGAACTTGACGGAAACGGTATCGACGGCAAGGTAAGGTGACTCGCCTCGATCAGTCAGGGCATTCTCGTTTCTTTCACCAAAAGCCGGATAGCGGTTGAGTTCCTTGTCTTCTCCTTCCTCGACTTCCGGGATGAACCCGTCAGGGAAGTTCTTATCAAGGAACTTGTCAACCAATTCCTGCTCATGGTCGCTGATACCGCTGGCATCACCATTGATGATGTAAGGCAATGCCCACTTGGGGATGTCATAGCTGCCATAGTTGGCAGTCACCTGATTGGCTGTTTCCTGCTTCACATCCTGGGCTTTGTCCAGTTCCAACTGAACCTTGTCGATGTGCTGGTTGATCATTCCTGAAGCCTTCTTCACATCCTGAAGAACGGTCTTGATGAAGGCCGGTTCTTCTTTGAGGGAGTCGAGCCAGTTCTTCAGATAAGGCAAGCTGTCTTCCTTCAAGGTCTTGCTCATGCCGTAGCGTTGTGAGACAAGAGCTGCTGACATTTCAGCTACCAATTCTTCCTGTGCATATTCCTTTGAGCCAAAGGAACTTGGCTTCAGACGATTCAACTGATTCTCTGCACCAGTTGAATGAGCCATCTCATGGGCAAGGTTGCTGTAGAAGGACTCGCCATTCTTGAACTGACGCTTCTCTGGAACGACAATCTCATTCTTGCTGATAGAGTAGTAGGCGTTGTCACCGTACTTCGGCTTGATAGGACAAATCCACTTGTTTTCAGCAATCATGTGGTCAACGGCAGGGAAAGAAAACATTTCACCCTCCTGCTGCACAGGACGAGAGACCTCATTCTGCTCCTGGAGCTTCTTGAAGAGTTCGGGACGGGCTTCCTTCAGGTTGGTCTGAGCTTCCACATTGAAGACGTTGTAGGTCTGCAGCTTGGGATAGACATTGTACTTGGCTCTTTCTTCCTCCGTCATCTGCTTATAGTCATCGTACTTGATTTTCTCCTTTGTCTCTTTGTCGATGACGGTGAAAGTCGTGATGAATACAGGGAAACTCTTGGCTCCCTTATTCACGGAAACGAGGGGCAGCTTGTTACCTTCGCTGTCCTTGGCTTCCTGCTTCGCACCCTGCTTGTCCTTCACATAGTTCAGGTTCGTGATACGGTCGAAGGTCGCCCAGACCGGCAGCTTGTAGCCTTCCTTCTCGGCATGGAGCATCAACATCATGCTGTTCATTCCGTTGTACTCCCTTCCGCTGAGGTTCTTGGGAAGGGATGTTGACACCCCTTCCGTGAACCACGGCTTCTTCCAGTCAGCCTGTATCGTTTCAAGTTTCTCGATGAGCAGTTCTGCAAACTTGTCTAACGTGCGGTCTTCGGCTGACTTGCCATCACTGTTGTAGTTCTTTCTGTATGCCATAGCTACTGAGGATTAGTCCCGCCACCTTGGTATGGCTGCTTCTCCCATTGGGTCAGCTCGGCCACACGGCAGGTGATGTCGAGACGGTCATTGTAGATAGACAACTGGAGCTCTCCCTTGGCATCGATGCCACATTTGCCCTCCATCCATTCGGGTTTGCCCTGGCCGAAGTGCATGAAGCGTACCCATGTGAAGGAATACCCTTCACCGACCTTCTCGCTGCTGAAAGCGGAGAACACAAGATAAGGCTTGTCCTTCTTGTCTTTCTTCTCCTCAATCTTGTTGCCGACGGTTCCACGGAACTCAATGGTTCCCTTGACGGAATCCTCGGCAGGAGCATTGAAGGTATTGACACCAGTGGCCGACATGTTGAGGAAGATGGTATCGTCCTTCTTATGGAAGGTCAGGACACCGACGAGTTCAACACGAGTGCCGGAAGAGAGGCCGTTAAGCTCATCCATGCCGCCATCCTTGGCAACGCTGATCTCGAAGGTCTTGTTGATGCCTGACTTGGCAGGGATGACAACACTCACACCGAAGGCAAGGAATGCCTTGCCCTCCTTGTTGGTACGCATCTGCGCTGAGCGTGTGATGGTACCGCATACTGTTACATTACACTTAATCATAATTTTACGAATTGATTGTTAAACATGTTTTTTGAGCAAGAATTATCTACGTTGCAGGGAATCCTGCTGGTTTTGCTGAGCCTCCAGCCCTTGCTGGTAGTTCTGCGACATCTGCTGAGAGACGACGATGCCATTGATGACGGAGGCAATGGTGCGCTGCTTCTCAGCATCAGAGAGGTTCGTGTTCCCCAAAGCCTGTTGGATTCTGGTGAGTTCGGCATTGCTCAGTTCGTGGGTGAAACTGACCGTGCCATTGTTGACCTGAAGAAGCGGCTTGCCCTCATTAAGCAGGACACGGCATTCCTTCAGGTTGGGGAGCATGGATGAGAGGTCAACGGATTTGCTGAGAGCTGCATCGGTGGCCGCTTGCATCTTCTGTTCCTCCGTCTTGTTGTCAATCTGGACAGCCAGAGCCATGAGACTGGTGAACATGGTCATGGCCATCTCCATGATGGGGTCTGCGCTGTTGCCTATCCCCACTCCGCTGTCTTCACTGGAAAGCAGTTTCTTCATCCAGTCATCAGGTGACATGTTGGTGTCAATCTGTTGCTGGGCTGCAACAGTTTCCTGAGCTACAGGATTGGCAGCCTTATAACTCGCCAGCAAATCCTTACCGTTGTGAAGCAACTGTTGTGACAAGCCTCCTTTCTGACTTATCTCCGCGATATAGGCAGCAGGGTCGATATTGCGCTTTGTGCCGTCACTGGCCACCGTCTTTACCTCGAAATGCAGATGTGGGCCGGTTGTCCTGGTTCCAGTGTTTCCCGACACGCCAATCTTCTGCCCGGCATTGACGGTATCGCCCACCTTCACGTCGATGCTCGACATGTGCATATAGGTGGCCTGATACTTGCTGCCATCCTCACGGTTGTACTCAATAGTCACGGACTTGCCGCCGCCAGTGTTGGCATTGTGGTTCACACCAACGACCTTCCCGTTGTTCTCCGTCGCAAGAAGGGCCTCGTTCTTACAACTGATGTCGATACCCTTATGAAACTGTGTCCTGCTGTGATCCATCGGGTCACGACGGTTGCCGTAAGGCGAGGTCACAAGCATGAACTCATCTCGTTTCAGAGGCAGGGAATAAAGGCCGTTGGGAGTGGGTTTCGCCGTGACGGCTGTTGCAGGAGTGGCAGACACATCCCCCTTGCGGTAGTCTGTGGTGCCAATCTTCTTTCCCTCTCTCTTGGCCTGTTCAATCACCATCTGGTCGTACTTCTGCAGATTGGCTCCCTCGATGACACCGACGATGGTACCGACATAGTTCTTGGCCGTGGCATACCCACCAGCCTTGATACCTGCAGCCCATCCTTTATAATCAACAGGCGAAAGGTTCCGGGTGTATTTCTGATAGCGGTCAGCCATGAGGACTTTGCTGTGGTCCTCATAGCTCTGGCCGACATTATCATACTTCTTGAACTTCTCGTTGGGCTTGTCATCATCGGCACGGACATACTGGCCGTTGAACTCGCCCTTCACGCCGAAATGGTTATTGGCGGTTCTGGAGAGCATACTCTTTCCCTCAGCAGACTCGATGATGCCCTGGGCAAGGGTCACAGAGGCAGGTATGCCATATCGCCGCATCTGCTCCATGGCATACTCCGCATACTTGTCGATATAAGCTTGTCTGGATGCTGTCACGTTCTGTCCTCCTATAGGTTATCGGTGAAAGGATTGTTGTTTCTCAGGCTCTGCCTTCTGCTCCTTCTCGGCAGCTGCACCAGGTGATACCAGTTCCGAGATGCCACGCTTTGCCGTCTGCTTGGGTGCTTCCAGCTGGTCACAGATGGCGACACGCTGACCGGCACGGATGAGTTTGGGCAGGTAGGTGTCAAGGGCATGATAAGGGAACCCGGCCATGACGAGAGGCTTGCCCTGCTCATCCTTGGTCTTGGAGCTTTTGGTGAGCGTGATGCCGAGGATCTTGGATGCTTTCTCTGCATCCTGCTTGTAGGTCTCGTAGAAGTCGCCAGTACGGAACAGAAGGAGCGCGTCGGGATGCTTCTGCTTCAGGTCAAGGAACTGTTTGAGCATCGGAGAGAGAGCAACGGCAGCTACCACCTTGGTCTCAGCCTTGGTGGTTTCCTCCTTGGCTTTCTCTTCCTTCTTCTCCTTTTCCTTCTGCTCCTGGGAGTTACGACGCTTCTCTTCCTCCTGTTTCTTCTCAGATTGCATCTGTTCTTCCTTCTGTTCCTCCTTCTTGTCTTCCTCTTCATGGGCTTCGACATTCTTTGTCTGCTCCTTGGTCTCAGATTGAGCCTCCTGCTCGGTCTTGTCTGTGCCTACGGCAACGGAATTGTTCTGTTCCTTACGGAGGACATCGGCAAAGAGCGAAGCTGCGAGATGGGTCTTGTAATCCTGCTTGTCATCGGCCAGCCACATACGCTGCCATTGCTGTGGGCTGACCTCACGGGCTTGTACTCTCTTGCCGTCAATGGTCGGCACACACAGGATGACACTGGGTTTGTTCTCGGTGGCCTTGGTCTTGAAGATGTTCACACGCTCGATTTTAGCCAGTTCCTCTGCCGTAGCCTGGCTCTTGAAGAGATCGACTTTCAGTTCTGGCTTTTCATTGGCCATGACATAGTATTTGGTGGCCATGTCCTGGCGCATACGTTCACTGGCTTCGTCGTTACCTTGCTGGACGGTAATGAAGAACTTGTTCACATCATCCTTACTGGGATAGACGGAGAAAGCTTTCTCATTCTCAGGCTTGATGTACATGGCCCACTTGCCTTCGTCATCCTTCAGCATGAGCACCTTGTCAAAGTCAACGGCACCAGAGCGTTTCACGGCATCGGTGACATCGAGCTTCGTGATGTCCTCCAACTCCCATTTGTTGAGCTTGGAAACGCTGACCTCCTTGCCGTCGAAGTAGCTGTCATCGGGTCTGAATCCCAACGAGCCGTCAGTGTTGTAGAACTTGACGGTCTCAAAGCCTTCCTTCTGAAGGGCATGGTCGATACGTTTCTTGTTCATGCCGGGAATCTCGTTATCGACGGCTAAAGAAGCACCGGCTGGCAGCACCACATCGGCCTTTTTGTTCTCTGCGTCACGAACGATGACCATTTCCTTGGTGTCCTTGTTCGGCAAGGTCTTGATTTCATCGGCGACATAGTAGTGCTTTGGAAGAAGACTTCTGGCATTGCCGTTCTCCTGGGCATTGAACTGGCGTTTCTCCACCTTCTCGCCACGCTCTGCCTTATGGATCATGTCGAGGGAGTTGTTCACGTCACGCTCGATGGCATCAATGAGACAAGGGTCTTCCTTGAACTCACGTTTCCAGTATTCGATGTTCTTCATGCCTTCCTCGGAGAGCTTGGCAGGAAGTCCCAGCTCCTGCATCTTGGCTGCAGTGGCTATCTCACGGACAAGGAGCTCGTGCTTCTGGGCATCCTCTGTGGGAGCTTTGCCACCACGGTTGTTCATGCCCTCACGGTTGAGACGCTGCTGATGGCCTGTGGCAGCCACGACCTGTGCCACCAAAGCATGGACGTAATCGTTATAATGCTCGTAGTTGTCCTGCTTAGGCACATAGACAGTGTCCCTCTTAGGGTCATAATGTGCAACGCCGGTAGTGTCCATACGAATATCCACGAGGTTGTCACGCATCTTCAGGATGAGGTCATTGACGGGTATCTGGGTGGAGGTCGCCTTGATTTCCCCACGGTCTGCCAACCGGCCATTGGCCTTGACTTCCTTGTCAAAGGCTTCCTTATCGACCATCGGAAGGGTTGTCTGCTCGATGTTGAACAGGATGCGCACCTCTCGGTTGCGGATGACCTTGTAGTCCGATTGCTGTTCGGGCGACAGTGCCTTGTAGTCTTCACGGCTAATCTTCACGTCAGGATCTTTCTGGCTCTGGTACTCGTTCCAGTTGTACCAATAGAAAGGAACACCTTTCTGACCTGACTGTACGCTTTCACCACGTTTCTTGGCCTCACTGAACAGGGTGTATTCGTTGGTCTTGTAGTTGTCCTGGTCACTGTGCAGTCCGAGGATGATGGCATTGAACGGCGAGATAGACACGCCTTTCTGATAGAAACTTGGGGCTTTCTTGCCGTCCTTGTTCAACCAGACACCACCGTTTTCCTGTGCTTTGTCGAAAGCATTCACGAGAAGAGCCACCTGTCTTTCGGCAGCATTCTTCTCTTGCTGATTCTTTTCTGTCATATTGTCTGCGATTTAGATGGGTTAATAGTTAGGGCTTACTTGTATTCCAGCACTCCCAGCACCTTGGTCTCTGCGATGGACTTGATTTCCCAATCCACCTGACTGTTCTCCATGTGGTCACGAAGCAGTTCATCGGCCTCCTTGGTGTCCTCGGCATTGACGTACATGACCTGGGGCGAGAACTTCTTCTGCCCCGTCTCTTCATCCACGGTGACAAGGGCAACGACGGCCTTGTACCAATGGTTATCGTCCTGCTCCGTGCCCTTGATGATGTCTGACACAGGTTCACGGGAAATAGCGGTGATGTCAAAGTCCCGTGTGCCGATAAGGTCTGTAGCAGCCTTGTTGGCACGTTTCTCGGTCTCGGTGAAGCTCTCTGCATCAACCAGGTATTCCTCACTGACCTTTTTCTTCTTTCCGTCGTCCATCTCCTTGGAGTATTTGACGCGGAACTTATACCAGTTTCTTTTCATAATTTACAATAGATTAAATCATTACACATTTATCTTTGAGCAAGTGTGCGGGTCTCGGTTCTCTGCTGTGCCTCATAGTTCTCTGAAGCCAGTTGACGCATCTGGTCGTTCTTGGCAAGCACTGCATTGGCAAGGGTGTTCAAGGGTAATGCACCCTGATTGTAGGCATCAACTACCTTATCTGGAAGGGCTATGGTGTATGGCACCTTGTCGATGGTGGCAATCAGGCAATTGCCGCGTATCTGCGGCTGACTGATGCGTTGGTTCAGCGATTCATCAGCATAAACCTTGTAGTTAGAGCGGACAATGGTACTTGCGCCTTGTGCCTGGTTCTGACCTGCATGGTTCCCGATGGCCTCGTGACCTGCCTTGTTCAGAAGATTGAGTCCTCCCATACCAACAAGCACCATCTTCAGGATGGGGTTCCTGACAAACATTCCGGCAACGATGCTGGCAAGGGGCATCAGGTTTTCCTTCAGCCCCAATGATTTTGTCTTGCCTGTGAATGCACCGACAAACATGTCCGGCAACATGGCAAGGACATAACCGAGGTTGTTTCCAATATCAGAGATTCCATTCAGACCAAAGGAACTGAGCAGCCCGTTCCATCCGTTTTGGTTGGTCTGTTGGGGCTGTTCCTGCATGGTAGCTTGTGAGGTTTGAGTGTCTGGAGTCTGGGTAGCGACTTCATTGTGCGGTTCCTGTCGGACTTCATCCTCCTTTGTTTGCTGAGTGGTCGCCTTGGGAGTTGCTTTGGCTTCCCGTCTCTGTGCTTCCTCAGCTTTTCTCTTGGCTTGCTCGGCTTTATATTGCTCCCTGTATTCAGGAGCGATAATCATGGGAACGTCATCATCGCCTGTTGTGGCATTGGTCTTTGCGGTCGGCTTCGAGGGCTTGGCTCCAGGACTGGCTGGCGTATAAGAAGTGTCGATGTTCGCCGTCATCTTGTCCATTGCCGCATTCAGGGCAAGGTCAACGCCTACGAATTTGGCTCCACCAGTCAGTGTGCCACCTATACCTCCGAAGGACAGGTAATCGGCTGTGGCTCCCAACATAAGACCTGCTGCTTTTTCCGCATGGTTGGGATTGTACCGCTTTTCGGCCTGTTCGGAGATATGATTCTCCAAAGGCGATTTGTTCAATGCCTGTGGCAAGTAGAAGATGGTGTTGGTGGCCGCCTTTCTGATGATATAATCGATGGATGACTTCGGAACTTCGTCCTTAATCATCTTGTCGATCATCATTTTCTCTATCTCTGGGGTGACGGTAATCTTCTGCCTCTTTAGCTCGGCCTTCACCATATTGATGTAGTCCTCCGTATGCTTGGAGTTCCATTCTCCCGTATAGCGAAGGGAGTCAAGGCTTGCAGCCTGGGCTGACATGCCTCCGTCTGGGCCAGCTGCCCCTGCAAAGATATAAGGCAGACTGCTGGTATGTCTGCCAATCTCCTCCAGCTGCTTATTTCGAAGGTCTGCCATCACCTTATCCATGATAGGCCGCACCTTGGTACGGAAGAGTCTTTCGTTTGCTGATTCTGCCATAGTAATCGGTTTTTATGGGTGAATGACAGTCTTTACTCGGTTTTGCTCCAAAATGATCATACATGCCATGAAATCGCTGTAGGTCTTGCCGGAGGCATACCAATCACGGGCATTCTGATAGTCCCTCGTCAACTGACGGCTCATGTCATCCATGTTACCGCCCGTCCGACTGTAGTAGTCTATGAAGGTGTTGACATAGCCTTTACTGCTTTCACCTGAAAACTCCGTAGGGATCTTTATCCATGCACCGTCATTGAGTTCGGGTATGGAAACCTGTATGCCGGACTTGCTGATGCCTCCTTCGTCAGATACCAGAAAGCTTGTACCGTTGGAAGTGAATTGCGCCGTTCCCTTGGAAGTGGAACTGCCACCACCTGAAACGCTACCGTCGATACCAAAGAACTGCGGTAAAGCAAGGGAAAGAGAAACGAAAGTGAGCGCACCTCCTGCGGTCATGAAGATGCGCCTGGCGGTATTCTGCGGATTGGTGTGCATAGAATAATACACGGCAAACGCACCGACAACGGCTATAACGGCAGCTATGACATAGCAAAGCGCACGGACATAGGGCATGTAGGTAACAACACCGTCTGCGGCATCGCCGATACCAGAGACTCCAGTATCAGCGAATGCTACAGAGGTGGTCAAAAGAAATAGGAATGACAAAAAATTCTTCTTCATGCTTATACGTTTTAGAGGTTTAGCTGGTTGAGTATCTGCTCCTTGGTCTGCTCGATGGCATTGTGATAGACTTCCATCTGCTTGGGGAAGTATTGCTCCAACCATTCGTCTTTTTCTATATTCTCATTGATGAACTTTATCGCTAACTGACGGTCGATTTCGATGGCGGCTTCACCAGACTCGCTGTTGTTGAACCATGCCTTCGTCCACCATCTGATGCCGCTTCGGTCGGGATAGACACTCACCAGTCTCGGTATGTCGAAACTCTGGATGTCTATCTCCAGTTCGGCAAGAGGGTCTATCAGGCCGCTGCTGGCTACGGCTTCGTCATAGGCTTTTTTTTTACGGCCTCACTCATGGTGCTCAGGAATATCTGATGACGGAGTGCCATGTAATTGAGGAAGTCCGCAATCAGGAGGTTCTGCACCTTCTCTGCCAATGGGATGCTGCGCGTGCCCATGCCCAGAGGATTTGCCATGCTCGGAAGGGTCTCGAAGAAGTAATTCTTCATCGCCGACATGGTGAAGATGTTGCGAAGGGCAAGCTCCGTATGCTCCGGCAAGGCATAGATACCAGAAGACAAGTCCTGCATGTAGTCAGGGAACCAACGCATCATCAGGTCTTCAATCTCCTTCTGGTCTTTGTCGTACCTGGTATGCACATCCATGTCGATGGTCACGAACTGCGGGACGGCTCCGGGAGTGCCGTTCTGCTCCAAGGCTTTCATGTTGCCATATACCATCGTCAGGAACTCCAGAGGGTTCAGCTCCACGCCATTGTACTTCACCTCCATGTGGAGCAAGTCGGCTGATACGGCCACCACCTGACCGGCCTTGACTTCCGTTCCGTAGTTGGCAAAGACATTACTGAGGTGTGAATAAGTCACCTCATAAAGGCCATATCGGATGACCTGGTAGATACCATGGACGGCATCGTTGCCGAGTCCCGTCACCTTGCCTGTGGCTAAGGCTGACAGCAGATAATGCTTGACTGGGAAATCGACTCCGTGATGGAAGAACATTTCCCCTGTCTTGGGATGCTTCTGCTTACCATAGCCCAAAGACATCTCTACGTCTTTTCCTTTCTCCTCGAACGGCATACAGTAGCCGCTGTCCGACTGGAGCATCATATCCTGCGTAAATTTCATGCTTTTTCTATGTTTTATGATGAGTTATGATTATCGTGAACGATGAATGACAGTACGCTCTTCCTCCGGCGCATAGACAACTACTGGCTGTGGAGCTTGTGGTGTCTGATTCTGTGCCAAAGCCCTCTGTGGGTCAGGAGCTGGTGTCTGTGGCTTCTGCTGTGGCATGCCACCGCCAAGAGCCTGATGCAGAGTGGCATTGTTGCCAATCATCATCATGCCAAGCAAAGCTCCGGCAATCTTTCCCATCCAGCCGAAACGACCGAAGATAAGAAAGGCAGATG
>CAMAHD010000070.1 GCA_945834405.1 uncultured Prevotella sp.
TTCCGAAAATGTGATATTAGGGGGATAAAACAATTCCGAAAATGTGATAATTGATCATAATCGAACAGCTTTAGTCGTAAAAAACAGTCGAAAAGTATGGAAGATTTAAGATTTCTTCGTATCTTTGCAAAAATTTCTGTTATTTAGCCTCATACTATATACTCATCGAATGGTCAGAATCGGGAAAAAGCTGATGTTTATCTTGGCTGCTGTGATAATCGTTCTCATAGCCGTAGTCTCTGTATACTCCTGCAATATGAATCCCGACTACCACATCGCCATCGTCTTCTCCAACAACAAGGATTATCACAACTATCCCGCCATGCTGAAACAGATGAAGGACGAATTCCGCAAAGCCGGAAAGAACGTGGAACTGACTGAACTCTACCTCTTTTGCGAACACTTCAACGAAAATGAGGAGAAAGAAGAGGCTAAAAGACTGCTGAACGAAGCCATGAAGAACCATCAGGTAGACATGATCTTCACCGTGGGCGATCAGGCTACCTACTCGACACTCTGCTCCGGTCACGAACTCATCGACTCCGTGCCCGTCGTTTTCGGCAGTGTCATCTATCCCAACGAAAAACTCCTCTCCAGACATCCCAACACGACGGGTATCAAGGACGAGATAGACATCGTGGAGAATATCCTCATCTGTCCCATCCTGACAGGTCACAGGCATACCTACACGATGATCGACTGCTCGTTTCTCGACAGAAAGACGTTCATGAACGTCAGAGAGCAGATAGCCAATAAGGAATCGATCATAGACAACCTCGAATGGGACTACCGACTCGCCGAACTCAGTCAGATGCCTGAGAATGTCTACTCCATCACTTCCTTCTCCCTGCGCAACCTCTCCCGTAACACCCACGAATCCATCCAGCAAGACTCCCTCGGTGCCAGTAACATGCTCTATGTCATGCGACGTTACAGCCATTTCACCTACATCCAGATGAAATACGACTCGGAGGCGATGGCGATGATCAAGCTGTCGGGTATAAAACCCATGGTGACAGCCATCGAGGCAGACTTCGGACTGCCTGGCGGCTCCTTTGTGGGCGGCTATTTCGCTTCGCCAGAGACCATCGCTACGGACATGGTGGATTGTGCCGTGCAGATCATGGACGGCAAGAAACCTCAGGAGATTCCAATCAGGGCATCGAAGAAAGAACACTTCATCGACTGGCAGGCTGCCAAGAAATACGGTTTCACCAAAGACACACTGCCCCAGGGCTTCATCGTCAAGAACATGCCGTGGAGAGACAAGTTCCCACACCTCTACCTCACCGCCAACTATACGGGCGGCATCGTGCTCTTCGTCATCATCGTGCTGCTGCTCATACGACTGATCAGGATTCAGCGCCAGAAGAGGATCCTGCAGAAAGTGGCAGAACAGGACAAGTCGATGTTCAACCTCGCCATCCAGGACAACCAGACCTTCGTATGGAAACGCCATGGCGACATACTCACCCTGGGCGACTCCTTCTGGGAGTTCTTCGGACAGACCCCTCACGAGACCACTCCTTGCGAGTTTAACAAAAGAGTCCATCCCGACGACGTGCCACGGCTGACAGAAGGAACGAGAAGAATCGAGCAGGGCGAAGAGTATACGTCGGAGATCAGACTCGACATCAGCGGCAACGGCGAATACCACTGGTACCGACTCCGCGGCAAAGGTATACTGGCTGAAGACGGCAGCTTTGAAAGGGCTTACGGTATGCTGGTGAACATCGACGTGTTCAGACAGCGCGAAGCCGAACTGGAGGAAGCACGCCGACTGGCAGAGGAAGCACAGCTCAAGGAGTCCTTCCTCGCCAACATGAGCCACGAAATCCGAACCCCGCTCAATGCCATCGTCGGCTTCTCCAACCTGCTGCTGCAGCCCGATGCCGACTTCTCGCCCGAAGAAAAACAGCTCTTTGCCGAAACCATCAACACCAACAACGAGCTGCTGCTCAAGCTCATCAACGATATCCTCGACATCTCGCGCATAGAGTCCGGAGAGATGGACTTCGACATCAAGTCGTGCAAGGTAAGCGAGATAGTGGAGAAGGCATACAACACCTTCCTCGTGCAGATGCCTGAACATCTGGAGTTTAAGATGCAGGCCGACGAACTGGATGCCATGGTGCAGGTGGACGACAGCCGATTCAGACAGGTGCTTACCAATTTCCTCACCAATGCCGGAAAGTTCACGCCCGAAGGCTCCGTCACCATCGGATGGCACATTGACCTGGAGCACCAGAAGGCTGAGATGTACGTCGAAGACACGGGTATCGGCATGACGGACGAAGACCGCAAGATGGTGTTCAACCGCTTCTACAAGAAGGACGAGTTCAAACAGGGTACTGGTCTCGGACTCTCCATCTGCAAAGCCATCGTCATTCGTCTCGGTGGCAGTATCAAGGTTTCTTCAGAACTGGGTAAGGGTAGCCGCTTCTCCATCTTCCTTAAAATCAACGGGGGGGGGGAATTCCGGTATCAAGGAAGGTTAAGGAGCTAAAGGGCTAAAGAGTCAGTAAATCACAAAGGAGTTAAAAAAGGAAAAAAGAAGACAAAAAGTGACGAGTTAAGAAAAATATCTGTAAATTTGCAGCGTATTAATACATCTCACTTATGAAAATAGCTATTATTGGCTATGGCAAGATGGGCAAAATGATTGAAGAGATAGCCCTTAGCCGTGGCCACCAGATTGTAAGTATCATTGACGTGGATAACCAAGAGGACTTTGACAGCGAAGCCTTTGCATCGGCTGACGTTGCCATCGAATTCACAGCTCCTCACGTCGCCTATGGCAATTACCTGAAAGCCTTCGCCAAGAATGTGAAGGTGGTAAGCGGTTCGACGGGATGGATGAAAGAACATGGCGATGACGTGAAACGTATGTGTACGGAAGAAGGAAAGACCCTCTTCTGGGCTTCCAACTTCAGCGTGGGCGTTGCCATCTTCTCTGCAGTGAACAGATACCTCGCACAGATCATGAACGGCTTTGAGCAGTATGATGTCAGCATGGTGGAGACCCACCACATCCACAAACTCGACCATCCCAGTGGCACTGCCATCACCCTCGCTGAGGAGATAACCCAACGCCTCGACCGCAAGGTCGACTGGACGGTGGGAACAGTCACCAACCCCGACGGTACGGTGGACGGCTCCACCCAGTGTCAGCCCGACAAGCTCCGTATCGACAGCATACGCGAGGGGGAGGTACCAGGCATCCATACCATCCGCTATGACTCCGAAGCCGACTGCATCACCATCACCCATGATGCCCATTCGCGCAAAGGATTTGCCCTCGGTGCCGTCCTCGCTGCCGAATATACCGCCCAGCATAGCGGTCTGCTCACTATCTCGGATATGTTTCACTTCTGATCAGACATGAAAAAACAACAATTTAATACTCGTAAACAATGGCTGAAGTGCCTTGCCGTCAGCGCATTGTATATCCTGTTCCTCGTATGGGTAGGATGCTGGTGGGGCATCATCGTCCTGCCTTTTATCTACGATGTCTATATCACCAAGAAAATCAGGTGGCAGTGGTGGAAAGAGGCGGAAGGGCCCGTACGCTTCGTCATGTCGTGGGTCGATGCCCTCGTCTTTGCCCTCGTCGCCGTCTATTTCATCAATCTCTTTTTCTTCCAGAACTACGTCATCCCCTCCAGCTCCTTGGAGAAGTCACTGCTCACGGGCGACTACCTCTTCGTCAGCAAGGTGAGCTACGGACCGCGCATCCCGCAGACACCCCTCACCATGCCCTTGACCCAGCATACACTGCCCATCGTCAACTGCAAGTCGTATATCGAGTGGCCCCAGTGGGACTACCGTCGCGTCAAGGGATTAGGACAGGTGCAGCTCAACGACATCGTCGTCTTCAACTATCCCGCAGGCGACACCATCTGTGCCGGCTCGCCCTTTGAAGGACAGGACTTCTACATCATGTGCTACGCCATCGGAAAGGAGCTGTGGCCCTCACACCCCGACCCCGACTCGCTCGATGCCCAGCAACGGTGGAACTACTACCAGCAGCTCTATGAGGTGGGACGAAACTATATCCAGTCCAACCCCAGAGACTACGGTACCATCAGCAGCCGTCCTGCCGACAGAAGAGAAAACTACGTGAAGCGATGTGTCGGACTACCGGGTCAGACCCTGCAGATCAAGAACCGCATCGTCTATCTCGACAACAAAGCCAACAAGGAGCCAGAGAATGTCCAGTATACCTACTTCCTCAAACTCAAGGACAGGCTGCCCGATGACTTTGCCCATGACCTCGGCATCTCCATGGAAGACCTCGCCAGCCTGCACGACTACGGCTACCTGCCGCTCACCAAGAAGGCTGTAGCAGCACTCAGTGCAAGGAAAGACCTCGTAGAGAGCATCTCGCTGAATACCGATGCCTCCTCCGACGGCATCTATCCCCAGAACGGCAATACCCACTGGACACGCGACAACTACGGTCCCGTATGGATTCCCAAGAAAGGCGAGTCCGTCAAGCTGACACTCGACAATATTGCCATCTACGAAAGACCCATCCGCGTCTACGAGGGCAACGACCTGAAGGTCAGTGAGGGAAAAATATTCATCAACGGAAAGGTGGCTGACAGTTATACCTTCAAGATGGATTATTACTGGATGATGGGCGACAACAGGCATAACTCTGCCGACTCCAGATACTGGGGCTTCGTGCCCGAAGACCATATCGTCGGCAAGCCTATCTTCATCTGGTGGTCCAGTGACCCCGACCGTCGCGGTATCTCCGGCATCCGCTGGAACAGACTGTTCAACATCGTCGACAACATCAAATAAGCACTCCTGCACATGAGGAAAGGCCGACAACTGATGCAGTGGCTCCTCGCCTTCGCCATAGGTGCCCTGGCGTTGCTCTTCTTCAGGGCAACAGCCATCACTCTCTGTGTCGTTGAGGGACCCGCACTCGAACCTTTCCTGCTGCAGGGAGACAGGGTGGTGGTGAACAGATGGAGCTACGGACTGCGGACGGGGGTAGACAGCGGCCTTTTCTCTTACGGAAGGCTGCTGCGCCAAATGCCCCAACGTGGCGACGTGGTGGCGATAGATGCCCCGGGTGACCGCTCCGGAGCCTTCCTCCTCTGCCGCTGCAAGGCTCTGCCTGGCGATACCATCACCGTCAAGGGCGAACTCCTCCTCGTGCCTGGAAAGACTGCCACCTGTGCCAGTCAGGACTATTACCTCATGGAGGCACTGCCCTCACGCTCGTCCTTCCGTCAGGATGATGACAGTCGTTGTCTCGGACTGGTGGCTGAATGTCATATCGTAGGCAAGGCGGTATGTGTGCTCTATAGCTATGACGACACGCAGGGATGGATGGCTGGCTTCCGTCGCGGACGTTTCTGCAGAACCATCCCTTCCATCCCCGTTGCTCATCCTCAGACCATCCCCGTTACCCATCCTCAAACCAAAGCCGCCCCACAGCCATGATGCCAGCCGTACTCCTCTCGTCCGCTTATTTCGGACCCATACAGTGGTTCCAGAAGATAGCACGCAGCCGCTTGACTCTCATCGAGCGGCACGACAGCTACTGCAAGCAGACCTACCGCAACAGGTGTGTCATCGCTGCCAACCACGGACCGCTCACCCTCACCGTGCCTGTAGAGAGGGCTGACAACGACCCCAAGGGGGTGCGCATCAGCGACCATGGGGCATGGCGGCACAACCACTGGCAGGCACTCGCCTCCGCCTATGGCGAATCGCCTTTCTTCGACTATTATGCCGATGACATAAGACCCTTCTTCGAACGCCGATGGACGTTCCTCTACGACTATAACCTGGAGATTTGCTCCACCCTCTGCTCCCTGCTCGACCTCGATGCCGACATCCGAGAAACCGAGTGCTTCATCCCTCCGCGTCAGGAGGACAGACTCGAAGGCATGGCTGACTTCAGGGAGGCTATCCACCCCAAACATCCCGCTCCCGATGCCGACTTTGAAGTGAAACCCTACTATCAGGTGTTTGCCGAAGAACAGGGTTTCCTGCCCAATCTCAGCATCCTCGACCTCCTGTTCAACATGGGACCCGAAGGGGTGTTCTGGTTAGAAGAAATAAAGAAACCAATTATATCACAACATCATGAAAATTAAACATTCATTCAAACACTCATGGCTCCTGCTTCTGGGAGTCCTTTGCTCGCTACAGGCAGCCGCCTTCGACTTTGGCTATACCAACGGTCAGTGTCTGCGCAGCGCGAATTTCCGTATCGGAACAGATACCATACAGGGTATGGCTATACGCATACCGCAAGAGAAACTGCAACTGCTCAAAGGCAGTACCATCAGCGGCATCCAGTTTGCCACGGGCTCCATCAGAACAACCAACAAACAGGTGCAGCTCTTCATCGCTACCCAGCTCGGAGGCGAGGCTCTCCGCGCTCAGGATGGCACCATCGCCAAGTCTAACACATGGACCGACGTCACCCTCGACAACCCTTATACCATCACGGGCGACGAGACAGAGCTGTACATTGGCTTCACCGCCGTGATAGCCACCTCCTACCAGCTGCTCACCAGCGACCAGACTGCCGACCTGAAGGAGTGCTGCTACGTCTATAACAACGGCGACTGGCAGGACACCTACGGCATGGGACTGGGTGGCGTCAACGTGAGGGCTGTCATCAGCGACGCACCCTCCTATACCGACGTACTCGTCAAGCCGCTCGCCCTCAGTGGCTACTACCGCAGCCAGAACGACTATCCTGTCATGGGACGTGTGCTGAACATCGGTCCCAACCCTATCCACAGCCTGACCATCAGCAGTGGCGTCACGGGCAGCGAATACCGACAGACCGTCTATGACAACCTCAACATCGCCACTGGGGAGGTCTTCACCGCTCAGCTCGACATACGCAGCAACGAGGGTGACAAGTGGATGCAGGTGGACATCGCCGTCGATGCCTCTGCGGCTGCCGATGGCACTGCCGAAACCGAAAAGAGTGACAACAGCACCTCTGCCCCCGTCTTCTTCTATCCCGAAAACATGGAGCGTTCCATCTTCGTGGAGAACTTCACGGGTCAGGACTGTTCCAACTGTCCCGAAGGACATGACAATCTTCATGCCATCATCGACACCATATCCCACAGCCATGTACTCGTCTCCCATCATATCGGCTATCAGCCCGACCAGTTTACCATGGCAGACCAGTACAACTACCTGTTCTTCTATGGAGGCTACAACACCTATGCGCCTGCGATCATGATCAACCGTACCGCACAGTCTACCATGAGCTGCCCTGTCTTCAATACCAACAAGACCGACATCGCCAGCATGATTGATTACGTGGCAGACAAACAGCCTTACGTCTCGCTCGCACTCCAGTCGAAATATAATGCCGACACCCGCCAGCTCGACGTGAAACTGCAGATTTATCCCCATCGCGACATGCCTACCGAGCAGACCGTCTTCAACGTCTACCTCCTTCAGGACAGCTTACGCGCCTACCAGTCGATGGGCGGTACGCAGTATGTACACAATGGCGTCTTCAGAGGCACCCTGACGGGTAATGCCTGGGGCTTCCTGCCCGCCTTCGAAGCCGGAAAGACCATCGAGTGGGAGACCTCGCTGACCCTGCCCGAAAGCATCCGCTCCGACTACTGGACCGAAGGCTCCAATCCCACCTACGGTTCCACCGACATCCCCGTCGTGGAGAAGGACATGCGTATCGTCGCCTTCGTAGGAGCCTATTCAGAGACCGACTTCAATGCCCATCAGGTGTACAACTGTACCGAGGTGCGCTTAGGAGAGTCTTATGCCCAGGCTGGTATCAGCACGGGCATCAGCGACGTCACTGCCGACACGCCATGGGAGCCTTCCTTCAGCATCAGTGCCGACGGCACGCTCTCGCTCGATGCTGCGGAGGGACGCTGTGAGGTCTTCGACCTGCAGGGCAGGTGTCTTGGCTCTCGCCTGCCTGCTACGGGCATCTGTGTCGTGAAGGTTACAGACAAGAATGGCAAGACTTTTGTGAGAAAGATAAACCCCAAGAACATCAAATAAGCTGACCATGCGTTCCTCTTTTCTTTTCTTTTCGCTGCTCTTCGCAGCCGCGCCCCTCATGGCGCAGAACAGTGCCCGACTGGCACCTGACACCCGACTGCTGCTGCAGCGTCAGCAGACCTCGGCAGGCATCCTCCATGCTCCCGCACAGCAGGAACAGCAGGTGGCTGCCTTCCTGACCATCGAACAGGGCGTATTCAATCCCGCAGACATCGAAGTCCTCGGCGGACGTGTTGGTGTGCTCACTGCCACGACAGCCACCGTCCGGCTGCCGCTGTCTGCCGTTGAGGCTCTCCTGGGGCTGCCTGGTGTCACTTATGTACAGGTAGCCTCCAAGGTGCAGACACAGCTCGACAAGGCGCGCACCGAAGCCGCTGCCGACCGCATGGCTGCCGACCCCTCCCTCTCTGCTGCCTTCACGGGCAAGGGAGTCATCATCGGTGTGGTGGACGCAGGCTTCGACTATACCCATCAGGCTTTCTATAACGAGGCGGGCGAGATGCGCATCCGTAAGGTATGGGAACAGAAGGCTGAAGCCACAGGCAAATACCATGCACCGGCACGCTATGGCTATGGGGTTGAGTTAGACTCTCAGGAACTGATAGAAGAGGCTGCGGGCGACATCGTCAACAACTCTCATGGTACCCATGTGGCTGCCATCGCTGCCGGCTCTGCCAACCTTGCCAACGGCAACTACCGTGGCGTGGCTCCCGATGCTGACATCATCCTCGTCAGTGTCGATGGCAACAGCGCCGACAACGTGGCTGTGGCAGATGCCGTTGACTATATCTTCCACTATGCCGACAGCCTGGGCAAACCCTGCGTGGTGAACCTCAGCCTCGGCATGAACCTCGGACCCCACGACGGCACCTCTCCCTTCGACCGCTTGGCTGACGAGCTGCAAGGCAACGGAAAACTCCTCGTAGGGGCTTCGGGCAACTACCGTGGCAATGCCTTCCATTTCAACCGCTATTTTCAGGCTACGCCCGATAATCCAAAGGGTCTGAAGACCTTTGTCAACTTCAGATACGGACTTTCTCAGGACACCTCTGGCGGCGACATCGACATCTGGGCTGACGTCGATGCCATCCCCTCAATCCGTCTCAGTGCTTATAATACCTTCAGCAAGACAGAGAAAGAGGCGGTGCTTATCGAACCCCTCTTGCAGCATACCAACGGGGATGCTTCGTCGGACGGCGCGCTCTCTGCCACCTTCGGCTCCTATCTCTCGGGCAGTGTCGAGGTGGCTTGGGGCATAGACCCCTTCAACGGCAAGCTGCATATCCGTCTCCAGTCCGCACTCACCGGTGCCCGCGCCAACTATACCCTTGCCATGGAAGTGGTGTCTGTAGGTGAGGGCGAGGTGGATATATGGGCTGACAACACCTACCTCGACTTCACCGACAATGACATAGCAGGCTTTGAGAAGCCGCAGGGTGGCAGTTCCATGTGCGAGGTGGGAGGAACGGGCAAGCGTATCCTCTCCGTAGGCTCTTACACCACGCGCCGCGAGTTCCAGATATACCGTGAGACAGTGGTCAACACCTTGGAAGCCGAGACCGTTGGCGATATCAGCACCTTCTCCGGCTGCGGTCCTACTGCCGACGGTCGCATGAAGCCTGAGGTGGCTGCTCCGGGATGTATCATCATCTCTGCCGTGAGCAACAACGACGGTTCGTCCAACCGTCTGGTCGCTGGCAGTTATACCTATCCGGGCTCCTCCCGATACTATCTCTATGGATATATGCAGGGCACTTCGATGGCGGCTCCTTTCGTCACGGGTACGGTGGCTGCCTGGCTGCAGGCTTATCCGCAGCTCTCTCCCGAACAGTTGCGCCAGGTGGTGCAGCAGACAGCCCGTTTGGATGAATGGACAGGCGATGAGGCTACGGCAAGCGACAAGGGCTTTGGCTATGGTAAGATAGATGCCTTTGAGGGATTGAAGAGCTGTCTGCAGCTTGCCGAGACAGGCATCTCTGATGCCACTGTCAGCCATTCCTCCTTGCTTTCCTTCTCTGCCCAGGGTGGATTGCTGCTCGCTGCTCCTGCTGCTCGTCTGCAGCTGTCGCTCTACACGGCAGACGGCCGTTTGGTGGCATCGCAGACATTCAGCCATGTCGCTGCCGGAACGGCTCTGTCTCTGAGCTCCCTCCTCCCTGCTGCTGCTTCCTCCTCCATCTATCTTCTGAAAGCCTCTGCCGATGGTTTCACGGAAAGACTGAAAATTAGGAGATAATGCGAACGATAACTCCCAGATTTAATCACTTTAATAACAATCATGATGAAGACAAAAATCATTTCTTTAGCTATTGCAGCTTCTTCGATGCTGGCAAGCTCTTGCATCGGTTCCTTCGGTCTGACAAACAACATTCTCGACTGGAACAAGAACGTAAGTAACAAATGGGTGAACGAAATCATCTTCCTCCCCATGGCATGTATCGTCTATCCTATCACCGGCGTTGTCGACGTCTTGGTGCTCAACTCCGTTGAGTTCTGGACTGGTACCAACCCCATCTCCAAGGTAGGACACGAGGAGAACGTATGGGGCAAGGACGGCAAGCTCTATGCCGTGAAGACCCTCAAGAACGGTTATCAGATAACACGCCCTACAGGCGAAAAGATTTTCTTCACCTACAACAAGAAGAACAAGAGCTGGTCGCTCGAAGAGGAAGGTAAGCAGACGGAAATCTTCCGTTTCAATGAAGACGGAACACTCAAGGTGGTGCTCCCCTCTGGCGAAACCATGGATGTGGCTGCCAACGAACAGGGAGCTTACCAGATGAGAATGGCGCTCAACGAGGGCGTTTATTTCGCACAGAGATAATACTCGCAGAGCGAATCGGGATTGAATACCTCGGCGGCGACAGCCTGCAGCTGTGCGCTGCTGAGGGAGTCAATCTCCTCGAACAGGACGCCAAGGTCTTTCTCCTTGGCATGATAAAGATAGGTTTTTGCGTAGTCGATGGCGAAGTTCTCACGGTTGTCACATGCCACGGCTATCTGCCCTTTCAGTTGACGCTTCGCTATCGACAGGCGGGCGGGCGAAAGGGTGTTCTCCATCAGTTTTTCCAGTTCTTTTGTCAGCAGTCGCTTGCAGCGCTTCACGTCCTTGTCGCCGCAGGCGAAATAGGTGTACCATAGGCCTGTATCGCTGTAGTTCACCATCGCGCTCTCCACCGAATACACAAGACCGTATTTCTCGCGCAGCAGCAGGTTCAGGCGCGAACTCATTCCCGGACCGCCCAGGATATTGTTCAGCAGATAGAGGGCTATGCGCCGGCTGTCGTTCATGCTGTAGGCTCTGTTGCCGATGAGGCAGTGGGTCTGGTGGGTCACGCTCTCGTCGTGCGTCACGTGACGGAAGGGCTGTGCAAGGGCGTTGGGAGTGACGGGGGCAGCGGGACGACAGTAGCTGCTGTCCAAGGGTTCTGCCACGGCACGCTGCTCCAGACGGCGCACCACACGGTCGAAGTCCACGTCGCCATCTACATAGAACACCATGTTCTCCGGACGGTAGTGACTGCGGGCAAAATGGAGGATGGAGCCACTGTCGCAGGAACGTAGCTGACCGAAGTCGCCAAAGATGTTCCTGCCCAAGGGATTGCCTTCGAAGAGGCAGCGCTCAAACTCGTCGTATATCACCTCCGAGGGAGTCTCGCGATAACTGTTATACTCGTCGATGATTACCTCCAGCTCCTTCTCTGCCTCGCGCTGCGGATAGATGCTGCGGAACACCATGTCGCTCAGCAGGTCGATGGCGGTAAGGATGTCCTGTTTCAGCAGGGCGGCATAGTAGGTGGTATGTTCCTTGGTCGTGTAGGCATTCAGGTCGCCGCCACGGTTCTCTAAGCAGTTGATAATCTGTCGGGCACTCCTCTCGCCCGTGCCCTTGAAACTCAGATGTTCACAGTAGTGTGCCATGCCACTCTCCGTAGCAAGCTCATGGCGAGAGCCCGTGGCGATGCAATAGCCGCAGTATGCCACTTCGGAAGGGAAGGGGCGGTGGATGATGCGAAGGCCGTTGGGAAGGGTAAATGTGTTGTATTTCATGACTTTTCTCTTGCGACCTGCAAAAATACGAATTTTTCGTTTGTTATTTGACAAAAATTTCAGATATTTGCAGTCTCAATTCATTTATCAATCAAATAATTCACATGATGAAGATTACAAACGACATTTATTACGTTGGTGTCAACGACCGCAACAAGAATCTTTTCGAAGGACTGTGGCCCTTGCCCGACGGCGTTTCGTACAACTCTTACCTCATCGTTGACGAGCAGGTGTGCCTCGTCGATACCGTCGAGGTAGATTTCTTTATCCCTTACATCAAGAATATTCAGGACATCCTCGGAGAGCGCCCCGTAGACTACCTGATTGTCAACCACATGGAGCCTGACCACAGCGGCTCCGTCGAGCTGATCAGAAAGTACTACCCCAACATCACCATCGTGGGCAACAAAAAGACTTTCGACATGGTCAAGGGCTTCTATGGCATCGACACCAACCTCAAGCAGGTGGCTAACGGAGATACCCTCTCCCTTGGCAAACACCAGCTGCAGTTTGTCCTCACCCCCATGGTCCACTGGCCTGAGACGATGGTCACCCTCGACAGCTCAGAGCAGGTGCTCTTTTCCGGAGATGCCTTCGGCTGTTTCGGTGCCCTCAACGGTGGTATCATTGACGCGCAGATTAACTGCGACACCTTCTGGTTGGAGATGGTTCGCTATTACTCCAACATCGTCGGCAAGTACGGAACCCCCGTACAGAATGCGCTCAAGAAGCTCAAGGGCATTCCCCTCAGCTATATCTGCTCTACCCACGGACCTGTATGGCACGAGCATATCGACAGAGTCGTCTCTCTCTACGACCGCATGAGTCGTTACGAGACGGAGCCAGGACTCGTCATCTGCTATGGCACCATGTATGGCAATACGGAAAGGGCGGCAGAGATGATTGCACGTGCTGCCAGTGAGGCCGGCATCAAGAATATCGTGATGTATAATATCTCCAAGACCCATCACTCTTACATCATACGTGATGTCTTCCGCTACAAGGCTCTTATTGTCGGTGCTCCCACCTACAATGCGGGACTCTATCACGAGATGGAGGTGCTGCTCTCAGAGTTGGCTGGCAAGGACATCAAGAACCATCTCCTGGGCTGGTTTGGCTCCTACTGCTGGGCTGGCAAGGCTGTCTCTGCCATCCAGTCATGGAACGACAACCGACTCCATTTCCAGCCCGTCGGCAAGCCTGTCGAGATACGTCAGAGTCTCGATGCCGAGACGACCGCACAGTGTGTCGAACTGGGACGAGCCATGGCTGAAGCATTGAAAAAAGAAAATGAATGAAGATTTATCTGACTGCCTATAACGAGCTGTTCATTATCGATAGTGAACAGCTCCTTTACCTGGAGGCCGACGACCACTATACCATCGTCAACTACACCTCCGGTGCCAAATTCATGGTGCCTTTCGGCTTATCCCGTGTCGAGGCTGCCATCTCAGATGCCTTCTCTGCCGAGACGGAGCGTAATCCCAAGGCGCAGAGCAGGTACATCATCCGTGTGGGGCGTAAGTTTATGCTCAACATGAATCGTATCTTCCATATCAGTACCATGAAGCAAGTAGTGGTCTTGGTGGATGATCACGGAGAAAACCATTCCCTCCATCTGCCCAAACCCATCCTCCGTACCCTCATCGACACCTTAAGTCCTTAACTCTTGTCTATGTTGTCGTTGTTGTCTTAGTTGTCGTTTTTTATTTATTGACGACAACGGGGACAACTGAAAACAACTTAACTTTTGTCTATGATGTCGTTGTTGTCTTAGTTGTCGTTTTTATATATTGACGACAACGGGAACAACTGAAAACAACTTACTTTTTATCTATGTTGTCGTTGTTGTCTTAGTTGTCG
>CAMAHD010000071.1 GCA_945834405.1 uncultured Prevotella sp.
GCGATTTTTATTTTGTATTGTCTTCGATTTGCACTATCTTTGTATACTATAAACAATAAACAGTATGAATATGGAGCAATTACTTGATTTAACGCTGCGCCTGCTGGTGGCATTGCTCTTGGGAGGCGCCATCGGAATAGAACGTGAATTCCGTTCGAAGGATGCAGGGTTTCGCACTCATTTTTTAGTGTCTCTCGGCAGTGCGCTGTTCTGTATCGTCTCACAATATGGCTTCGGCGAAGAGGTGAAGGATGCCTCGCGAGTGGCTGCACAGGTCGTTTCGGGTATCGGTTTTCTGGGGGCTGGCACTATCATCTTCCAGAAAAATGTAATCCGCGGACTCACTACTGCCGCCGGTCTGTGGGTCACGGCTGCCATCGGACTGGCATGTGGTACGGGCATGTATGCAGCAGCTGCCACTGCCACGGTGATGGTGCTCTTCGGACTGGAAGCCCTGAATGCCTTGCTGCCTCAGCTGGGGACGATGACCGTACAACTGAGCTTTACAGCACATACCAAGGGGAGCGTCAAGAGGGTGGTGGACCGCTTGCGCCATGAAAACATGGAGATGCACTCTTACGAACTGAAAGAGTGTAAGACTCCGCAGGGAGAAGTGTTCGAGGTTTCCATCGAAATGAAGGTGAAGAGAGGAGTCCATAACGAACAGATCATGGACTGCCTTTCTGATTTCGACAATGTGACTCTCTCGAGTGTAGAGTAGGGGGAACGCAGCTGCCGAACGTTCTGAGGCATGCGCCTGCCCATATACGGTCACTCCTTATGACAAGGACTGCAGGCGCGCAATGTATTTGCCGATGATGTCAAACTCAAGGTTGACTACCGTTCCCACACGTATGTCACAGAAGTTGGTATGCTCCATCGTATAGGGTATGATGGCCACGGTGAAGCTGTTGGCTGTAGGATTGCAGACGGTCAGCGATACGCCGTTGACGGTCACGCTGCCCTTGTCTACGGTGAAATAGCCTCGGCGTGCCATCTCCTTGTCGGCATCGTATTCGAAGGTGAAGTAGGTGCTGCCGTCGGCATCCTTCATCTCTGTACAGCGAGCCGTAGCGTCCACATGTCCCTGGACGATGTGGCCGTCCAGTCGGCCGTTCATCAGCATGGAACGTTCCACATTGACACGGTCGCCAATTCTGAGCAGTCCCAGATTGCTTCTGTCGAGGGTTTCCTTCATGGCTGTCACCGTATAGTTGCCGTCGGCCTTGGAGACAACGGTGAGGCAAACGCCATTGTGGGCGACGCTCTGGTCGATGGTCAGCTCGTCAACGAACGAACAGCTGAGCGTCAAGTCTATATTCTCGCGGTCGTGGCGGATGTCAACCACCGTGGCAAATTCTTCGATAATTCCCGAAAACATGATTTCTGATGATTCTTTTTGGATGAATAAAAATGAAAAGGGACGTACTGTGATTGTGATGAAAACTCCTTATTGAGATAAGTTTGAGCGTCCTCCGTCTTTGTAATCCACCGGCTGTGAGACTGCCCCGAAGGGCTGTGGCCCGCCATTGACAAGGGGATTGACTCGGTTTTCAGATTATTTGATGAGTATCCCGATCTAACCAGTACGTCCCGAATGTGTCTGCAAAGGTACGAAAAAAATCTGTATCTGCATCCTTGCAGGTGAAGTTTTTTTCGTACCTTGATGTTTCTGTACTGCGTCCGGCGCTTGCCGGAGGAGTTATCAGTGGGTCTGCAGATAGGTGACGTGGGTAGAGAGATATTCCTCAACGCCATGCTTGCCGTCGGCACCGCCAATGCCGCTCTTCTTCACGCCGGCATGGAATCCCTGCATGGCCTCGAAGTGTTCGCGGTTGATGTAGGTCTCGCCAAACTGCAGTCCGCGTGTCACCTTGGCTGCGGTGTCAATGTCTTTGGTGAAGACAGACGATGCCAGTCCGTATTCAACGTCGTTTGCCCATGCGATAACCTGGTCGGTATCTTCAAACTCGACGATAGGCAGAACGGGACCGAAGGTCTCCTCATGGATGATGTCCATATCCTGCGTGCAGTTGTCGAGCAGCGTTGCGGCATAGAAATAGCCCTTGTCGCCTACACGATGGCCGCCGCAGAGAACCTTGGCGCCCTGGCTGATGGCCTTCTCTACCTTCGCTGTCACGCTCTCTAATGCGCGCTCCTCTACCAGAGGACCCATGTCTACGCTGTGGTCTTTGCAGGGGTCGCCAACCTTGACTGCCTCGAACTTCTTCAGCAGCAGAGCGGTGAACTTCTCCTTGATGCTCTTGTGAACGTAAACACGCTCCGCATTGTTGCATATCTGGCCGTTATTGCCGATACGGCTGTCCAGAACCCACTGGGCGGTAGCTTCCAGGTCGGCATCGGGGAAGACGATGGCAGGAGCCTTGCCGCCCAATTCGAGCGAAACCTTGGTGATGTTCTTGGCGGCTGCGCGCATGATCTGCTCGCCTGCACCAACGCTACCCGTAACGCTGACAATGTCAATCTTCGGACTGCCTGCCATCTCGTTGCCGATGACAGAACCCTTGCCTGTCACGATGTTGATGACTCCGGCGGGAAGACCAACCTCGTCGATGACCTTGGCAAACTCGGTACAGTTTTCGGGAGTAATCTGTGAAGGCTTGATGACGATGGTACAGCCTGCGATGAGGGCGGCACCGGCCTTGCGGGCTATCAGGAAGAAGGGGAAGTTCCAGGGCAGGATGCCTGCTACGACACCGATGGGGCGTTTGGTCAGCATCATGATTTCGCCTGGACGGTCGCTGGGAATCACTTCGCCTTCAATATGGCGTGCAAAGGTTGCCATATAGTCAAAATAGTCGGCAGTAACATCTACTTCAACGGTGGCCCAACCGATGGTCTTGCCCTGTTCGCGCATGATGATGTCGATGAATTCGTCGCGTCTGCTGCGGATGCCGTTGGCAATCTTGGTCAGATAGGCGGCACGCTGGATGGCGGGCAGGGCTGCCCAGGGACCCTGAGCGGCACGGGCGGCATCGAGCGCTTCGTTGACATCTTCGATGGTGCCTTCCGGCTGTCGGCTAATCACTTCCTCGGTAGAGGGGTTCAACACGTCGATCCACTTGCCCGAACGGCTCTCAACGAACTTGCCGTTGATGTACATTTTTAAATCTTTCATAGTCTTTTGTTTTAGAAAAATTAGTTATTGTGATATCATAGAAAAGATTACGATTTGTGGGTCATGATGTCCAGCACCATCCTGTCGGTAGACTGCATGGCATCAGCACCGATGGAGGTGAGGTTGTGGATGCTTCGGTCCACATTGTCGTCGATGATTCCTTCGGCACTGCTCACACATTTGCCTTCCATCGAGAGGAGCGCCGACAGGATGGCGGTGCTTACGCCCGAAGAAATCTTCAGGGCACAGCTGGGTTTGGCTCCGTCGCAAATCATGCCCGTGAGGTTGGCTATCATGTTCTTCACCGAACGGCAGATGCGTTCGTAGTCGCCGCCCATCAGGTAGGTGATGCCGCAACTGCTTCCGATAGATGCCACCACACATCCGCACAGGGCTGACAGTTTGCCCAGACTCTGCTTGATATAGATGGCGGTAAGATGGCTCAGCATGAGGGCTCGTATCAGCTCCTCCTCCGTGTTTTCATTCTCCTGGGCGTAGACGGCAACGGGATTGGTGGCGCAGATGCCCTGGTTGCCGCTGCCCGAATTGCTCATGACGGGTATCATGGCTCCGCCCATACGAGCGTCGCAGGCAGAGGCTGTCTTGGCGAGAATGTGCGAGAAGATGCTTTTGCCGAAGATGCCTTGCGAGAGGGGACGGTCGATGGTCTTGCCGAGATTGTGGCCGTAGTTGCCCTTGATGGCATCGTCGGCTGCCTTCATGTTGTATTCCAGCGTCTCACGGATAAAACGGATTTCATCGAGCGGCGACGTGGTGGCAAAGTCGTAGACCATGCGCATGTTCAGCTGTATATCGTCCTCGTCCTCCTCGGCTGTCTGTCGGGCATGATGGTGGGTGGCGTCCAGAAGAACGTCGTCGTCTTTGGCGGCATAGACAAAGTGGGTGTGGCTGCCTGAAATGATGGCTGTCGACGTGCTGCCGTCCCTGCCTTTGCAGTGTATCTCGATATAGAGTTTTTCGGTGATGCCTTCCTTCAGCTGGATGTTGATGGCATGACTGTCGATGAAGTCCTTGCCTTGCTGAAGGGTGTCGTCGTGAAGGTCTTTGAGCACCTCCAGTCCGTAGTCCGACTTGCCGATGATGGCTCCCAGTGCGATGGCGATGGGCAGTCCTATCATCCCCGTACCTGGAATGCCCACACCCATGGCATTTTTCAGGATGTTGGCACTCAGATAAGCGTCGATGCTGTCAGGAATGTCTCCCAGTATCTCCTTGGCTTTTGCCACGCAGAGTGCCACTGCCATGGGCTCGGTACAGCCGATGGCAGGCACCACTTCGCGGTGGATGAGAGAGATGATTCTCTTTCTGGTTATATCTTCCATGATGTCTATTTCTTGATGCGTTGTGTGTGTGTGTGAATGGCCAGCTGGTGCTGAACCATTCACATGGCACACCTATTTCTTATAGTTGTCCAGACCTTTCTGCAGGAAGTTGACGTATTCCTGAATGTCTTCATCGTACGAACGGCTGCCGTTGAGAGGCATTCCCTCGTTGTCGAGCAGTACGTAGAAGGGCTGCGTATTGGCTCCCACCTTGGTGCGCTGCAGATAGCTCCATTTGTCGCCCAGGGTGCGAAGGGTGCGCTGCTGTCCGTTTTCGGTCACTTGGATGGGTTCTTTCAGTGGTGTCTTGTCGTCAACGTAAAGCGAAATCAGCACGTAGTCGTTGTTCAGCAGGTCGGCAACCTTCGGGTCGGTCCATACGGCGGCTTCCATCTTGCGGCAGTTGACGCAGCCAAAGCCCGTGAAGTCGACCATCGCCGGTTTGCCCATGCGGGCGGCGGCAGCCATTCCTTCGTCATAATCCGTATAATGAGCCTCGACGGCAGACTTCTGGAGATTGAAATCCTGGGTGTTCATGGGAGGAGCAAAAGCACTGATGGCTTTCAGGGGGGCTCCCCACAGACCTGGAATCATATAGACGGTGAAGGCGAGGGACAGCATTCCGAGGAAGAACTGGGGAACGTTGGTGCGATGTTCGGGGTCGTCGTGGGGGAACTTGAGCCATCCCATGAGATAAATGCCGAGAAGACCGAAGATGACGATCCACAGCGAAACGAACACCTCGCGGTCAAGGATGTGCCAGCCATAAGCCAAATCGGCAACGGACAGGAATTTCAGGGCGAATGCCAGCTCGATGAATCCCAGCACAACCTTGACCACATTCATCCAGCCACCCGACTTGGGTGCCGACTTCAGCAGGCTGGGGAACATGGCGAAGAGGGTGAAGGGAATGGCAAGGGCGATGGCAAAACCCAACATGCCCGTGGTGGGAGCCAGCAGACTGCCCTGGGTGCTGACGGCTACGAGCAGGAATCCGATGATGGGACCCGTGCAGGAGAAGCTGACAAGCGTCAGCGTGAACGCCATGAGGAAGATGCTCATCAGACCGCTGGTGTTTTCCGACTTCTGGTCTATCTTGTTGCTCCACGAAGAGGGGAGGGTCAGCTCGAACGCGCCGAAGAAGGAGGCTGCAAAGACGAGCAGCAGGACGCAGAAGAAGATGTTGAAGACGGCATTGGTAGAAAGGGCATTCAGCGCACTGGCTCCGAAGAGGAGGGTTACGACCAAGCCTAAGAGGACATAGATGACGACAATGGAGATGCCGTAGGTGACGGCTTCGCGTATCGCCTTCGAACGTTCTTTGTTGCGCTTCAGGAAGAAGCTGACGGTCATGGGGATGATGGGCCATACGCAAGGCGTGAGCAGCGCCAGGAATCCGCCTACAAAACCAGCCATGAAGATATACAGGAGCGAGTTGTCGCTCTGAGTCTCATCGTAGGCTTGCAGCTCGCTGATGACAGGTTTCCAAAGGGCTTTGGCTTCTTCGTCTGTCAGTATGGCGGCGGCAGAACGGCTGGAGTCTGCTGCCTGGACGGAGGCGGAATCCTGCATGTTGGCGGCGGCTGTCGCTTCGGCTGCCTGGGCTTCTGCTTCCTCCTTTTTGCCTGCTTCCTCCTTCTTGTCTGCTGCTTCCTTCACCTGTCCGTCAAAAATCGGAGCCTTGCCGCTTTTCACCAGGGATATCTGAGTCGGGGGCATGCACATCTCGTCGTTGCAGGCACCATATTCCAGATAGCAGTCGATGCTGTAGTTCTCTTTCGTGAATTTGATTTTCTGGACAAACGAGCCTTTACCCTCAAAGAATCGGAGTTTCATGCCGAACATGTTGTCATACTGGGAAATCTCTTTGCCTACGGGTTTCAGCTTGCCTATCGTCTTCACGCCGTCCATCTTGTTGGCGTAGAAGGTGGCAGAGATGGGACCGTCCTCGCCCAGTTCGGTAGAGTAGAGGTGCCACCCCTTGTCGATAGTGGCAGAGAAGATGATTTCTGCCTCGTCAGAAGAAGGATTTGTTTTCAGTTGGGAGGTGAAGTGAATGGGGTTCACCATCTGCGCAAGCGCTGCCAAGTTGAGTCCTAAGAGCAGGACTATCAAACTGCATATTTTTTTCATGGGATTTTACTTTGTTGCAAAGATAGGAAAAATCTTTTGAATGAATGGGTTTTAGATGTGAATTATCTTTAAAAAGGAACAATCATTTCTTTAAAAAGGAACAATCATTTCATGTAAGAGGAACAATCATCTCATTTCAAGCACCACGGGACAGTGGTCGCTGCCATAGATGTCGGTGAGGATGTCGGCCGATGAAATCTGGCTTTTCAGTCTGTCGGAGGTGAGAAAATAGTCGATACGCCAGCCTATGTTCTTTTCTCTTGCCCTCATCCTGTACGACCACCACGAATATTTCACCTCGTCGGGGTGTAAAAACCTGAAGCTGTCGGTGAAGCCGCTGTCGAGCAAGACGGAGAATTTGTCGCGTTCTTCGTCGGTGAAACCGGCATTGTTATGATTGGTTTTGGGATTCTTGAGGTCTATCTCCTGGTGTGCCACATTCATGTCGCCGCAGACGATGACTGGCTTTTTGGCATCGAGTTGCAGGAGGAAGTGCCTGAAGTCGTCCTCCCAGGTCATCCGGTAGTCCAGTCTTTTCAGTCCGTCTTGCGAATTGGGCGTATAGACGGTGACGAGATAGAAATCCGGCATTTCGAGGGTGACGACACGTCCTTCATGGTCGTGTTCATCCACGCCGATGCCATAGCTGACGCTGAGTGGCTGATGGCGTGTGAAGACGGCGGTGCCTGAATAGCCCTTTTTCTCGGCATAGTTCCAGAAAGACTGGTAGCCGTCAAACTGCAGGTCGAGCTGCCCTTCCTGCATTTTCGTTTCCTGCAGACAGAAGAAGTCGGCATCCTGTTGGGCGAAAATATCGGCAAAACCCTTGCCGCAGCAAGCCCTGATGCCGTTGACGTTCCATGAGATAAGTTTCATTGTAAAATGATATGAAGTATTACTTGAATTTTCTGTTTATAACATTTTCTCCCACAGGCTGTTGCTGGGGATAGGAGCTTCTACGTCAATCTGCTGGTGACTGACGGGATGCTCAAAGGAAACCCTGCGTGCCATGAGCGAAATGCTGCCGTCGGGATTGCTCCGTTTCGAGCCGTATTTCAGGTCGCCCTTGATGGGGCAGCCCATGGCTGACAGCTGACAGCGTATCTGGTGATGCCTGCCTGTCATCAGTCGTATTTCCAGCAGGGAGTATCTGTCGCCCTGCGCGAGAAGCCGATAGTGGAGCAATGCTTTTTTCGACTGCGGAACCTCACGGTCGTAGGCATAGCTCTTGTTCTGTTTTTCGTTTCTGACAAGCCAGTGCTCCAGTGTGCCTTCCGGAGATGGGGGTGCAGGCTGTACCAAAGCCCAATAGGTCTTGTGTACCTCGCCCTTCCTGAACATCTCGTTCAGCCTGCTGAGGGCCTTGGAGGTCTTGGCAAAGACGACGAGTCCGCTGACGGGTCTGTCCAAGCGGTGGACCACTCCGAGAAAGACATTGCCAGGTTTGGCATATTTCTCTTTGATATATGCCTTTACAACGTCAGAGAGCGGAGTATCGCCGGTTTTATCACCCTGGACGATTTCTCCGCTTTCTTTGTTCACGATAATTAGATGGTTGTCTTCGTAGATGACCGTCACGATTCGCGAAAATTTGATGTATTTCTTTTCTTTTGGATTACATGTTCATACCGCCATCCACCTGTATCACCTGTCCGGAGATGTAGCTGGACATGTCGGAGGCGAGGAAGGTGGCACAGCTGGCTATATCCTCGACGGTACCGCCACGGCGAAGAGGTATCTTGTTGCACCATTCCTTGCGAACCTCGTCGGGAAGAGCCTGAGTCATGGCTGTGTCGATGAAACCGGGGGCGATGGCATTGGCGCGGATGCCCTTGGGACCCATTTCCTGAGCAACGCTCTTGGCGAGGGCTATCAGACCGGCCTTGGAGGCTGCATAGTTGGACTGTCCGGCATTGCCGTGAACGCCTACTACGGAAGCCATGTTGATGATAGAACCCTGACGCTGGCGCATCATCACGGGTACACAGGCATGGATGAAGTTGAAGGCGCTCTTCAGGTTGACTGCTATGACGGCATCCCACTGAGCTTCAGTCATTCGCAGCATCAGACCGTCTTTCGTAATGCCGGCATTGTTGACCAGAATGTCAATAGAGCCGAACTCTTCCTTCACCTGCTTTACTACTTCTTCTGTCTGAGCAAAGTCGGCAGCGTTGCTGGCATAACCTTTGGCTTTAACGCCCTTGGCTTCAATCTCAGCCTCGGTAGCCTTGCCGTTCTCGTCGATAACCAAGTCGGTGAAGGCAATGTTGGCTCCTTCTTCTGCAAACTTCAGGGCAATGGCCTTGCCGATACCGCGGGCTGCACCCGTAATCAAGGCTGTCTTTCCGGACAGCAAACCTTTGTTTGTCATAATTCTTCTTGTCTTTTTTAGTGTTGTTTATCGTAACTCTCCGTTCCTTTGCCCGTAAGATGGCGGTTGGGGAGGGTGTATATTTCATGCAAAGGTACGTCAGTTTTTCTTTTTTTCCAAGTATTGCTATTTTTAATAAGTTATTTTAACGGTTGACGATGCCGACTTTTGTCCTCGAGCGTTGGGTCGAAAGGGTGTGAACACTACTTGTTTTTCATGTTTTCCGTCAGTTCGTCCACTATTTCGGCGGCAATCTTTTGGGTCTTCGCATCGCTCAGTCCGCTCAGTTCGGTCAGTTCCTGCTGCACTTTCAGCAGTTCTGCGGTCATGTTCTGTGCGATGTTCATGAATTGCTTCTCGTCGCCGTTCATCGATTTCTTGTTGTATGCCTGAATCAGGATTTTCTCTGCCTGGATGGCAAAGCGTTTTCTGAAGATGGATTCTGCCTTGGCTTCGTAGGCGGCAATCTGTTGGGCATCCTTGACCGTAAAGTTCAGCGCAGAGTCTCGTCTGGAACCCAGTTCTGATTCGGGGTCGAAGCCGCTGTCCAGCAAGTCTTCGTCGGCATCCTCGGGCGCTGGTTTCACGTATTCCATGTCCTGAGTCTCGGGAGTCATGCTGTCGATGCCGATGAAGATTCCGCAGGAAATGACCACGGCAGCCACGAGAGCCATCATCATCTTGCTGCAGTTTTTCTTCCAGACAAGGGCGCGTCGCATGTCGCCTATCGTGTTGTATCTGTCTTCGGGAACAGTCGATGTGGCTTTCTTGATAAGTTTCTTGTATGCAATGGGTTGTGAGGAAAAGGTAAAGAGATAGTCGAGCAGTTTGCCTAAGGCGTACACGTCGCTTCGACTGTCGACATGTCCCTCGGACAACACTTCGGGAGCCACCTCGTCCGTCTGATCACGATAGAGTTGGTCGGCAGCCACCTTGCCCTTATAGAAAGACCCGTGCATGAGCAACATGGGCTGCAGTTCTCCCTTTCTCACGAAGACATTGGAAGGGGAGAGACACAGTTGGTAGATGTGCTTCTCATGCAGCTGTTCGAGCAGGTTGAAGAGCGACTCCGTCAGATTGTCTATGAACGAAGGGGATGCCACTATGGCTGGATTCTCTTTGAGCAACTGTTCGAGCGAGAGAAAACAACCCTGTTCCAGCACCAACCAGTTGGCATCGGATTCCGGGGCGGCATCATGACTGTCTTTTTGTTCCAGTTCTGACATGTCGGCAATGCCGCAGAAACGAATCTGGGAGCGTCCGGGAAGGGAGAGCGCTGCCTGTTGGTCGGCCTGCAGGGCTTTCTGGAAAGGAAGTTGGGGAGATAAGTCTTCGCGCAGTCGGACCACCTGTAACCATTTCCCCTGCGCCTGTAAGCGCATCATCTGTCCGAAGGGCAGGGGAGTGCCTTGTCCTGAACTGGCAGCCTTCGACTTGATTAATTCTTCGAAATTCATGGTGTTTATGCTTCTATCTGCGCCACAAAAGTAATCTTTTTTGATGAAAGACGAAAACGTCTAATTAAAAAAATAGTTAACACATGCCAATAATCGACAAGAGTCTCGATTATTTTATGTAAGTTTGCACCAATTTTCATGAAAACAGGGCTTCGGCAAGACTTCCTTCGGGGGAAATACTACCGTTGTCCAACCACATAAACTACAGAAAAGATGCCTGAAATTTCCATTCGCGGTCATGAAATGCCAGAGTCGCCCATCAGAAAGCTGGCTCCACTGGCAGCAGCAGCCAAACAGCGTGGCATCAAGGTCTATCACCTGAATATCGGACAGCCCGATTTGCCCACTCCACAGGTTGGCCTCGATGCCCTTAAACACATCGACCGCTCTATTCTTGAGTATTCGCCCTCGCAGGGCTATCTGAGCTACCGCCGAAAACTGGTGGATTATTACGCGCGTTATAATATTAATGTGACAGCCGACGATATCATCATCACGTCTGGAGGTAGCGAAGCCGTGCTCTTTGCCTTCATGTCCTGTCTGAATCCCGGAGACGAAATCATCGTTCCCGAACCTGCTTATGCCAACTACATGGCATTTGCCATTTCCGCAGGAGCACGCATACGAACCATCGCCACGACCATTGAGGAAGGGTTTTCTCTGCCCAAGGTGGAGAAGTTTGAGGAGCTTATCAACGACCGCACTCGTGCCATCATGATTTGCAACCCCAACAACCCGACAGGTTATCTCTATACCCGACGCGAGATGAATCAGATACGCGACCTGGTGAAGAAGTACGACCTCTATCTCTTCTCTGACGAGGTTTACCGTGAATACATCTATACGGGCAGTCCCTACATCAGCGCCTGCCATCTGGAGGGAATAGAGCAGAATGTCATCCTCATTGACTCCGTTTCCAAACGCTATTCGGAGTGCGGAATACGTATCGGAGCACTCATCACGAAGAACGAAGCGGTGAAACAGGCTGTCATGAAGTTCTGCCAGGCGCGACTGTCGCCACCACTCATCGGACAGATTGTGGCAGAGGCATCGTTGGATGCCCCAGAGGAATATTACAGAGACGTATATGACGAGTATGTAGAGCGCAGGAAATGTCTCATCGACGGACTCAACCGCATTCCGGGAGTCTATTCGCCCATACCCATGGGAGCTTTCTATACGGTGGCTAAACTGCCCGTAGACGATGCAGAGAAATTCTGCCGCTGGTGTCTCTCAGAGTTCAACTACGAGGGAGAGACGGTGATGATGGCGCCTGCTGCCGGATTCTATACCACCCCCGGAGCTGGCATCAACCAGGTGCGTATCGCCTATGTATTGAAGAAAGAAGACCTCACGAGAGCCCTCGTTGTACTGAGAAAAGCGCTGGAGGAATATCCGGGACGAGTGACAGATAACTTCTAAAACCCATCATGCACAGACTTTCATGAATCTCTCGCTCTTTCTTGCCCGACATATCTATCAGGGACAGGACCATCGACACCAGGTGAGCCGTCCTGCCATCAGGACTGCCATCGCAGGTGTGGCCATCGGCTTGGCTGTCATGCTGATAACCGTGGCTGTGGTATTGGGGTTCAAGCATACCATACGCGACAAAGTGATAGGGTTCGGAAGCCATATACAGGTGGAGAACTTCCTGACCATGCAGAGCACAGACCCTTATCCTGTCTGCATGGACGACAGCGTGATGAAGGTGTTGAGGAGTATTCCGGGAGTGGCACATGCAGAGCGTTTTGCACTGACACAGGGCATACTCAAGACCGACGAGGACTTCCTGGGAATCACCTTCAAGGGCATTGCCCAAGAGTATGACACCACCTTTCTTCGCCGCAATCTGGTGGAGGGCTGCATACCTCATTTCAGCGACACGTCTGCCAGCAGACAGCTGCTGATGTCGAAGATGACGGCTGACAAGCTGCGACTGAAGGTCGGAGACAAGGTGTATGCCTATTTCATCAGTGAGGGCGATGTGCGCGTGCGCCGTTTTACGCTGTCGGGAATCTTCCAGACCAATCTGACACAGTTTGACGAGGCGCTCTGTCTGACAGACCTGTATACAACGAACAAGCTGAACAAGTGGGAAGAAGGACAATGCACGGGCGCTGAACTGACGGTGGCAGACTTCTCGCGGCTTGACGAAACGGCAGAGAGAGTGATAGACAAGGTGAACCGCACCTCGGACAGCATGGGAAATACCATGATGTCGCGCACCATTCACGAAGCATATCCTCAGATATTCAACTGGCTTGAATTGCTCGACATCAACGTCTGGATTATCCTTGCCCTGATGGTTTGTGTGGCCAGCTTCACCATGATTTCCGGTCTGCTCATCATCATTCTCGAACGCACCCAGATGATAGGTATACTCAAGGCTCTCGGAGCGCGCACCTCTACCATCCGTCACACCTTCCTTTGGTTTTCGGTGTTTATCCTTGGGCGAGGACTCTTGGTTGGCAATGTGGTGGGAATCGGTTTTATCCTCTTGCAGCAGCATACGGGCTTGATCAGTCTTGACCCCGCCAATTACTACGTCAGTACGGCTCCCATGGAACTGAACTGGCCCTTGGTTGTGCTCCTGAATCTCGCAACCTTGCTTATCAGCGTGGCGGTACTGGTGGCTCCCAGTTATCTGATTGCCCATATCAGTCCCTCCAAATCCATGCGCTATGAATAGTCTTTACATGAGATTTCAATCAGAATTCTATGAGATTTCCATGAGATTTCCATCAGTTTTCAATGAATTTTCGATTAGATTTTCATCAATTAGTGTGGAATATTCAAAAAAAAGAGTCTAAAAGTTGCAGGAATCAACTTTTCTTTGTACCTTTGCATCCGCTTTTGGTTCCGTAGCTCAGTTGGATTAGAGCAACGCCCTTCTAAGGCGTGGGTCTAGGGTTCGAATCCCTACGGAATCACTGCTCAAAGTGCTAAAATGCTTATCGATAGCGTTTTAGCATTTTTTGATTGTATATATTCACAACATTTTAACTACATTGTTTCTTCCTGAGCAAACAAAGGGAGCAAAACATGGGGTATTTCTGTATCTTGTATTGAAGAATGATGGAGGGGCAAGTGGTCATTTGGTCATTAGGTCATTTGGTCATTAAGGTTTTCAACTTTTGCATGTGCTTAACTTCTTTAACTTCCCAACAAGTTGGATAAATTATAAATTGTAAATTATTATAACTGTAATTAGATATGCGTACCAACCATCAATAACAAGAAACACTTGTAACTAAACCGCTGACTATCAATGCTATTCTGATTTTAACACTTCGCAGTCAGTTTTTGGTGCTTCGACATTTTCCGCA
>CAMAHD010000072.1 GCA_945834405.1 uncultured Prevotella sp.
AAGATTCTATCGGCTGCCGATATACAGACACACCATACCCAGCAGCACCAGGATGAGGTCAACGACTTTCGACTTGAGATTTTTTTCATGAAAGAAGGCAGCTCCGAAAAGGAAACTGACGACGACACTGCCTCTGCGTATCATGGAGACAATGCTGATCATGGCTCCGGGAAGGCTTAAGGAATAGAAATAAACAAAATCTGCCGTACTCAGAAACAGACTGACACCCAGAATGCCCCAATCCCAACGGAAAGGTGTGGTATGGCTGCGCTGGGGCCACCAAAGCAACAGCAACATCAAACCCATCATTCCACACTGATAGATGGTATACCAACTCTGTACCATCATCCTGTCCAGTCCCAAACCGCCATCGGCAGGCGATGCCATCAGATACTTATCATACAGACCACTGACAGCTCCCAGTGCCGCAGCACCCACAATCATCCATATCCAATGGTTGTGTTTAAAGTCGATGCCCTCTTTCTTGCCACTGCGACTCAGCATGAAAAAACTGACTACCGCCAAGAGTACTCCTGCCCACTGCCAGGCATTCAGCCGCTCGGCAAATACGAGAAAAGCTCCCACGAGTACCATCACGGGGCGAGTGGCATTGATAGGACCGACAATGGTCAAGGGTAAATGCTTCATGCCAAAATAGCCCAACACCCAGCTACTCAGCACAATCAGACTCTTTAGCAGAATATACTGATGTTCGTGCCATCCTCCAGAGGCTGTGATGAAAGGTGTTCCCCGAAGCACATCCGTATGGGCACTCAAAAGAATAAAGGGAATGAATATCAGAGAGGAGAAGAGGGTATTGAGAAACAATACGGGTATGACCGCATTCTCCTTCAATGACTTTTTCTTAAACGAATCATAAAAGCCCAACAGGGCTGCACTTAAAAAAGCTAATACCAACCACATAAATTATATATTATATTTGCTCATCATACTCTACGCTTTCCAGAAAAAGGGCATGACCGGGCATGGACTCACCTGCTGCCGTCCGTGTTCCCTTCTCGATGACTCTTCTGAATCCTTCCAATGTCAGTCGGTGGCGTCCTACCTCTATCAATGTACCGACCACAGCCCTCACCATATTGCGCAGAAAACGGTTGGCAGATATTTCAAAATACCAGGAGTGGGGCCCCTGAGGATGCCACTGGGCTGAATAGATATGGCAAAGGGTTGTCTTGGCATCGGAATGACTCTTGCAGAAAGAACCGAAATCCTTGTATTCCAGCAACAGAGCTGCCGCCTCATTCATCAAAGCGAAATCGAGCGAGGCATGAACATGATAAGAATACTGACGCACAAAAGGGTCTTTGGATGTATGGATATAATAATGATAGGTGCGACGGGTAGCACTGAAACGGGCGTGAAGAGTATCAGCGACACGCGCCACTTTCTCAACAGACATATCCTGAGGAAGAATACGGTTAAGCCTATAAGCCAACTGCGACACATCCAACTCCTGACTTACGTCGAAGTGGGCAACCATCCTACGGGCATGGACTCCCGCATCCGTGCGGCCAGCCCCCACAACCTCCAGTTGAGGCAAACGGAGAATGGTTGCCAAAGACTGCTGCAACACTTCCTGAACGGAAATGCCATTGGGCTGAATCTGCCATCCATGATAACGGGTGCCATCATAGCTGAACGTGATGAAATATCGCATCTGTATACCTATTATTGATGATTTGTGGGGACAAAGGTATAACTTATTTTCCTTTTTTGATACAATCTCATCTTTTTTTTCTATTTTTGCAGTTCAAATATTGCTAAACAAATGAAACTGTCAGAGCTGAAAACAGGAGAACGCGGAGTTATCGTGAAGGTATTGGGACACGGTGGCTTCAGAAAGCGTATCGTAGAAATGGGATTTATCAAAGGCAAGGAGATTGAGGTTCTGCTCAATGCTCCCCTGCAAGATCCTGTGAAATATAAACTGATGGGCTATGAGGTTTCACTGCGTCATGCCGAAGCAGACATGATTGAAATCATCTCCGTGGACGAAGCCCAGCAAATAAGCCAGCCCAAGGAACATACCGATGTAGTACAAGAGATTGAATACCAGCAGCTGAGAGACATTGCCATGAACCGACGACGCACCATCAACGTGGCACTCGTGGGCAATCCGAACTGTGGAAAAACATCGCTCTTTAACTTCGCTTCAGGCGCACACGAACACGTAGGCAACTATTCAGGCGTCACAGTGGATGCCAAAGACGGATATGCCGACTTTGAGGGGTACCGTTTCCATCTGGTTGACCTGCCAGGCACCTACTCTCTTTCAGCATACAGCCCGGAAGAGCTCTATGTACGCAAACAGATTATCGAGAAGACACCGGATGTAGTCATCAACGTCATTGATGCCAGCAACTTGGAACGAAACCTGTATCTGACAACCCAACTGGTGGACATGAACCTGCGCATGGTATGCGCCCTGAATATGTATGACGAGATGCAGGACAGAGGGGACAAACTCGACCACCAGAAACTGGCACAGCTTTTTGGAGTACCCATGATTCCCACTTCGTTCAAGACAGGAATGGGCGTTGACCTTCTTTTCCATATTATCATCAACCTCTACGAGGGTATGGATTTCATTGACCGTCAGGGAAACATCAACCCCGAAGTAGCTGCCGACCTTCAGAACTGGCACCGAAACTACGAACGCAAACACGGAGGAAATCACGGCGAAGACTTCGCGCATGGCAACAGACCCAACAACAGCGTCTGCAGGCATATCCACCTGAATCATGGGACATCTATAGAAAAAGGTATAGAGGCCATCAAGGCAGAACTACAGAACGACGAACAAATAAGACATAAATACTCTACCAGATACCTGTCCATCAAACTGCTGGAAATGGACCGAGAAACCGAAAAGGTTATCAGCCACCTGCCTAATGCACGAGAAATCATCGGCATCAGAGACAAGGAAGCCAAACGCATCAAGGAGGAAACCAACGAAGACTCGGAAACAGCTATCATGGATGCTAAATACGGTCTGATTCACGGTGCCCTGCAAGAAGCCGGATTTCAGCGCGGAGAGAAAAGAGACACCTATCAGGTGACACACCTGATTGATGCATTGATAACCAACCGCTATGTGGGATTCCCCATCTTCTTCCTCTTGCTTTTTGCCATGTTCCAATGTACGTTCACCCTGGGACAATACCCCATGGACTGGATAGACACAGGATTTGCAATGATGGGAGAATGGCTGACGGAGAACCTCTCGGAAGGTCCCCTGCGAGACATGTTGACAGACGGCATATTGGGTGGTGTCGGTGCCGTCATCGTCTTTCTGCCCCAGATACTGATTCTCTATGCCTTCATATCGTTTATGGAGGATTCGGGCTATATGGCACGGGCAGCCTTTATCATGGACAAACTGATGCACAAGATGGGACTGCACGGCAAATCATTCATCCCACTCATCATGGGATTCGGATGCAATGTACCTGCTGTCATGGCAACGAGAACCATTGAAAGCCGTCGCTCACGACTGATAACCATGCTCATACTACCCATGATGAGCTGTTCTGCACGCCTGCCTATCTACATCATCATCATCGGATGTTTCTTCGCCCCACAATGGCAAAGTGCCGTGATGCTGGGTCTCTATATCCTGGGGATTATCATGGCTGTCGTGATGAGCAATGTGTTCAGCCGATGGCTCATCAAGGGTGATGACACGCCTTTTGTCATGGAACTGCCTCCTTACAGATTCCCTACGTCAAAGGCCATCGTAAGACACACTTGGGAAAAAGGCAAGCAATATCTGCGAAAGATGGGTGGCATCATCTTGGTGGCAAGCATCATCGTTTGGGCAATGGGGTACTTCCCTCATCACGAAGGACTCACGCCTGCTGAACAGCAGGAACAAAGCTATATAGGCATGATAGGACAATTCGTAGAACCCATCTTTGCTCCCCAGGGCTTCAACTGGAAACTGGATGTGGCTCTGCTGACAGGAGTGGGCGCTAAAGAGATTGTAGCATCAACCATAGGCGTTCTCTATAACGACAACCTGCAGCAGATGACAGCCGATGGCATCACTCCACTGGTTGCTCTCTCCTTTCTGGTCTTTGTACTGCTCTATTTCCCTTGCATCGCTACCATTGCTGCCATTCGCGAAGAAAGCGGCTCGTGGAGATGGGCACTGTTTGCTGCCTTTTATACCACCCTGCTGGCATGGATCACATCGGCATTGGTTTACCGTATCGGACTACTTTTTTGCTAATTCTTGTTGGTGTATCAGAAAAAAGGTGTATCTTTGCAGAAACTTCAAAAAACATACTAACCAAGACTGTTTACCCAACAGTCACTAAAACACAATCCACTAAGATGAAAAAAACGCTTTGTATCATCGCGACAGCTCTGCTGACAATGACTGCACACGGGCAAAATGCCCAACAACAGAAAGTACTGGACGCAGCGCGTAATGTAAACAATTATTTCATGACCAAGTATGCAGACCCTACTGAGCCCACCTTCGTCAAGAAAGTGCGTCCCAGCAACCTTTGGACAAGAGCTGTCTACTATGAGGGACTGATGGCCCTGTATGAAATAGACAAAGACCAGAAGTATATTGACTATACGGACAAATGGGGCAACTTTCACAAATGGTCTCCCAGAAATGGCACCAGCACTTGTGACGCCGATGACCAGTGCTGCTCACAGACATACATTGACCGTTTTCTCATGACAGGCGACTCTGCCATGATTAAGCCTACCATAGAGAACCTGCAGAAACAGATGCAGACAAAGATTGGATGGTGGACATGGATTGACGCCATCCAGATGGCGATGCCAGTATATGCCCAGATTTACAAAGTAACAGGTCAAAGGGAATATCTGGAACATGGCATGAAGATGTATCGCTGGAGCCGCAATGAGTGTGGCGGCGGTCTGTTCAACCTCAAAGAAGGTCTCTGGTGGCGTGATGCCGACTACGTACCTCCTTACAAGGAGAAGGATGGCAAAGACTGCTACTGGTCAAGAGGTAACGGATGGGTTCTGGCTGCATACGTACGTGTGATGAACCAGCTCTCTCCCAAAGACAAGATATACAAAGAGGTGAAAAAAGACTTCCTGATGATGTGTAACGGCCTGGCAACCTGTCAGCGCGAGGATGGTTTCTGGAATGTCAGCCTGGTATCTCCCGTCACTTACGGCGGAAAGGAAACAACGGGCACAGCCCTCTTCCTCTATGGTATTGCCTGGGGTCTGCAAAAGGGTTATCTGAAGGAAAAAGTGTTCCGACCCATTGCCGACAAAGCCTGGGAAGCCATTGCCAAGGATGCTATTCATCCTGACGGATTCCTCGGATATGTTCAGGGTACCGGCAAGGATCCATCGGCAGGACAGCCCGTAACCTATACCAAAGTGCCAGATTTCGAGGACTATGGCATCGGTTGCTTCCTCCTTGGAGCTACTGAATACTACAAACTGTTGGGTAGAAAATAAAAAAGACTATAATTTTTTAGATAATCTGCGGCAGAATTGGTATTTTTTTACTAATTTTGCCGCAGATTATATATCTTCTATATAAAGGTGGGTTCTATAAATTACCACCATAAACAAACAAATAAAAATCATGGGTTACGTTTTGCCATCTTTTCGCTTTTATTCGGCTCATACTGCCACTCCATCAGTTGTGCGGCTCACTACACACCTTCTTCGACTGACAATCTGAACTCGACTAAAACTCGAAAATCTGACAAAGCTAATTTATAGAACCCACCAAAAGTAAAACGAATATGAAAAGAATTCTATTGATGTCGGTCATGCTTGTATGCAGCATACTGATAAGTTCGGCACAAACCAATGGTGCCCAAATCAAATTCGACAAGACTATCCACAACTTCGGGACGTTCTCTGAATCATCACCCAAAGTGAGTTGTGAGTTTACCTTTACCAACATCGGCGATGCCCCACTCATCATCAATCAGGCTGTAGCCGGATGTGGATGCACACTCCCTCAATACTCTAAAGAACCCATTCAACCTGGAGGAAAAGGCACTCTGAAAGTGACTTACAACGGAACAGGTCGTTTTCCCGGTCATTTCAAGAAACTGATAACTGTACGCACGAACGGAGTCGTAGAGATGACTCGCCTATATATCGAAGGCGATATGGTTGAGGCAGAGAAAAGCAACTGAAAAACAAAACAATGGACTATAAAAAAGGGGAGTCAGACAGAAGATGGAACTTCTGTCTGACTCCTATTTTTATATAATAATCTAAACTCTCTCTGCGATTACTTTACATCACCTACCTGAATCAGGTATTCAGCAATCTGTACAGCATTCAATGCTGCTCCCTTGCGAATCTGGTCGCCACTGAGCCAGAAAGTCAGTCCACAGTCATCAGCAAGGTCCTTACGAATACGACCTACGTAGATGTCATCCTTGCCGGCTGTATCAAGAGGCATCGGATATACCAATTCCGCGGGGTTATCCTCTAAAGTACATCCAGGTGCAGCGGCAATAGCTTTCTGAGCCTCTTCTACACTGATAGGCTGTTCGGTTTCAATCCACACCGACTCTGAATGAGCACGCAGGGAAGAAACGCGGACACACATGGCAGAACACTTGACATCGCTATGCATAATCTTGCGAGTCTCATTAAACATCTTCATCTCTTCCTTGGTATAACCATTGGGTTGGAAGACATCAATCTGAGGGATGACATTATAAGCCAACTGATGGGGAAACTTCTTCACCGTTACAGGCTTACCCTCAATTATCTCCTGATACTGCTGTTGCAACTCTGCCATAGCAGCCGCACCAGCCCCACTGGCACTCTGATAGCTGGCTATGTGGATGCGCTTGATGTGGCTGATCTTCTCCAATGGCTGCAATACCACGACCATCATGATTGTGGTACAGTTTGGATTGGCAATGATGCCACGGGGACGGTTCAATGCATCGGCAGCATTACACTCCGGAACCACCAAAGGCACATCATCGTCCATGCGGAAAGCGCTGGAATTGTCTATCATGACGGCTCCATACTTAGTAATGTCAGCGGCAAACTCCTTGGAAGTGCCTGCACCGGCTGAGGTAAAGGCAATGTCCACATCCTTGAAATCGTCGTTGTGCTGCAACAGCTTTACCTCGTACTCCTTACCACGGAAGGTGTACTTGGTTCCGGCACTACGTTCAGAACCGAACAACACGAGATCGTCCATCGGAAAATTTCTCTCGGCAAGTACGCGCAGGAACTCTTGTCCTACGGCTCCGCTTGCTCCAACAATTGCTACTTTCATCTTGTTTAATACGTTTTTTGTTGAATATTCTGGAAATTTGCTTGCAAAAGTACAACTTTTACACCAATAATCATTCAAATATGACTTTTTTTTTGCACCTTTGCATACAGAATTCAAAAAAACATAATGACTATACCAAATATATCCCATTATTTGCCTATTACTGACCCCACACAGATATTCTTTGTGGTGCTCTGTATCATATTGCTCGCACCTATAGTATGCAGCAGACTGCGCATTCCACATATCATCGGAATGGTTCTGGCAGGAATCCTCGTAGGCAAACATGGACTGAATATCCTGGAACGGGACGCATCGTTCGAGATGTTCGGAAAAGTGGGACTGCTTTACATCATGTTTCTGGCAGGACTGGAGATGAACTTCATGGATTTGAAAAAGAAACGCTTTAAGTTTATACTCTTTGGTCTGCTCACCTTCACCATTCCTTTTATCTGCGCCTATTTCGTGGGGACAGAATTACTCGACTATTCTCCTTTAGCCTCCTTGGTACTGGCTTGTATTTTCTCGTCCAACACGCTGATTGCCTACCCCATTGTCTGCAAATATGGCTTGCAGAAGCATCCCAGTGTATCACTCAGTGTGGGGTCATCCATGATTGCGCTCACCCTGTCACTGTTGATTATGGCAGCTGTCGTCGGCATGTCAACCCATCCCGGAGAGAATGGCATCAGCTTCTGGATGTTCTTTCTGGCAAAGATGATGGCATTCTGCGGAGGTGCCGTATGGTTACTGCCAAGGATAACACGTTGGTTCTTCAAACATTATGCCGACTCGGTCATGCTATATATCTATGTCATCTCCGTCTTGTTCCTGTGTGCCGCCATTTCCGAAATATGCGGACTGGAGGGAATATTCGGTGCCTTTCTGGCGGGTCTGATATTAAACAGATTCATACCTAGCATCTCACCTTTGATGAACAGGATAGAGTTTATCGGCAACGCCATCTTCATCCCCTATTTCCTTATCGGTGTGGGTATGCTGATCAATATCACCATCCTGTTCCATAGTCTTGGAACAGTATGGGTTGTCTTCTGCATGTTCTTTTTTGGAACGGTCACAAAAGCATCAGCTGCCTACATATCTGCCTTTTGCTTCAAAATGCCCTGGAACTCGGCACACATGATGTTCGGACTTACGGAGGCACATGCTGCAGGAGGCATCGCCATGACAATGGTGGGTATGACCCTCAAGACGGACAACGGGTTTGCTGTAGACGACAGTATGCTGAATGGCGTGGTAATGATGATTCTGCTGACTTGTATTATCAGTTCGCTCGTAGTTCAAAATGCAGCACAAAGCATCCTGCTCAAAGAGAAAATGCATCCTACAACACCCGAACAGGAGGCTGACGACGAGAAGATGATGCTGCCTGTTCAACATCCTGATGATGCGGAACGACTGGTTAACATTGCCATGCTCATGCGCAACAAAAAACTAAACAGGGGTATGGTTGCCATCAATGTGGTATATGACAACATTGACAGCGAGAAGAACAGAAACGAAGGACAACGCATTCTTCAGAACGCATTGAAAACGGCAATGGCTGCCGATGTGCTGATGCAAACGCAAAGCAGGCTGGCAACGAACATCGCCAACGGCATCAAACATGCTTTCAAGGAATATGATGCCAGTGAAATTGTCATGGGACTGCATAGAAAAACAGATGCCAACGACTCTTTCTGGGGAGCATATACGCAGGGACTGATCAACGATATCAACAGACAGATTTTTATCTGCCGGATTCTGAGACCATTAAATACCATCAGAAAAATACAGGTTGCCGTGCCGTCAAGAGTGGAGTATGAAACAGGATTCTACCGATGGGTGGAGCGACTGGCAAGACTGTCTGAAAACTTAGGCTGCCGTATTGTATTCCACGGCAGAGAAGTAACCACCAACCTGATTAGCCAATATATAACTGCCTTCCACCCGGAAGTGAGAGCAGAATATGTACTGATGGAACACTGGAAAGAGATTATGAGTCTGACGCATCAGGTCGGAGATGACCATCTGCTCGTAGTCATCACCGCCCGCAGCGGCACCGTTTCCTATAAGCCTGCCTTCGAAAACCTGCCCAGGGAGCTAACCACATATTTCCCCTCATGCAGCCTGCTTATCATCTATCCAGACCAAAATGGACAGCCTCAGGATGTAATGACATTCACCGCTCCCCAACGTATCGAGAATGAGAGTGCTTACGCGACACTACTGAACTGGATCAGGGAGATAAAAGGACCCAAAACTGACAAGAAAAACAAAGTGACCAACGATTTATGATAGACATCAAGAACATAGAAAAAAGTTTCGGCACGCTGAAGGTGCTGAAAGGGATAGACTTACATATCGACAAAGGAGAAATCGTGAGCATCGTTGGACCCAGCGGTGCCGGTAAGACAACCTTGCTTCAAATCATGGGAACACTGGACAGACCCGACAAGGGTTCCATCACCATCAACGGGACGGATGTTAGCGGTCTTAGCAGCAAAAGACTGTCAGACTTCAGAAACAAAGAGTTAGGATTTGTATTCCAGTTCCACCAGCTGATGCCAGAGTTTACGGCGATAGAAAACGTAATGATTCCTGCTTTCATCGCCGGAACTTCTACCCGCAAGGCAAAGGAAAGGGCTGTCGAACTGCTCCATTTCATGGGGCTGGAAGACAGGGCACAACACAAACCCAATGAGTTATCCGGAGGAGAAAAACAGAGAATAGCCGTCGCAAGGGCACTGGTAAATCATCCCTCCGTGATTCTTGCCGACGAACCCTCCGGAAGCCTGGACTCCAAGAACAAGGAGGAGCTGCACCAGCTTTTCTTTAACCTACGGGAACAGTTTGGACAGACTTTCGTCATCGTTACTCACGACGAGACCCTTGCCACACTGACAGACCGGACTATCCACATGAGGGATGGACAGATTATCGAATCAAGCGACACAAACACATCTATTTAAGCAACTGATTATTATGAAACAAATTGAACTCGGAAAGTATCATGTGCTCAAGGTGACTAAAGAAGTGGATTTTGGGCTATATCTGGATGCAGGTGAGGCGGGTGATGTCTTACTGCCTTCACGCTATGTACCTGAGGGATGCCACATAGGGGACGAGCTGGAGGTCTTTCTTTATCTTGACCAAGATGAACGGCTGGTAGCTACCACCCAAAAACCACTGGCTCAAGTGGGCGACTTTGCTTTTCTGGAAGTGAACTGGGTAAACCAGTATGGAGCATTCTTGAATTGGGGACTGATGAAGGATATATTCTGTCCTTTCCGTGAACAGAAACTAAGGATGCAACAGGGACGTTCCTACATTGTCTACGTCAAGGTGGACGAGGAGAGCTACCGCATCATGGCAACAGCCAAAGTTGACAAATATCTGTCGCAAGAAAGACCTCCCTATAAACATGGTGACGAAGTGCAGATTCTGGTATGGCAGAAAACGGACTTAGGATTCAAGGTCATTGTAGACAACAGATTTTCGGGACTGGTATACGAGGACCAAATCTTTAAGCCCATCCAAACAGGAGACAAACTGACTGCATACATTGACCACGTCAGACAGGATGGAAAAATCGACCTGACACTGCAGAAAACGGGACGTCAACAGGTACTGGACTTCAGTGACACCCTGCTACAATATCTACAGGAACACGAAGGCAGATGTCACCTGCATGACAAAAGCGATGCCGCTGCCATCTCTCTGCTTTTCAAAGTGAGCAAAAAGACTTTTAAGAAAGCGGTAGGCGACCTCTACCGAAAACGCATGATTCAAATCTCAGACAATGGCATATCACTGACGGAACAGTGAAATCTTCCATCCGTGAGGTCTCCTTCTCATCCTATATTGACTGACTTGTCAAGGTATCACAAAAAACAGGCGCGACTGACATGAAAAGGGTTCATGAAGGTCGCGCCTGCTTGATTGCTCTATCCGGAATATCGGACAACTGTAATGCTCCTCTTGATTAGAACTCAGCTGTCTTGGGAGTACGGGGGAACGGAATGACATCACGGATGTTCTGCATACCAGTCACGAACAGAATAAGACGTTCGAAACCGAGACCAAAACCGCCATGAGGACAGGAACCATACTTACGGGTATCAAGATACCACCACATGTCCTTCATGGGGATATGGCGGTCTTCTATCTCTGCCACCAGTTTGTCATAGTCTTCTTCGCGGACGCTACCTCCGATAATCTCTCCAATTTGCGGGAAAAGAACATCCGTACCCTGAACCGTCTTTCCGTCTTCATTAATCTTCATATAGAAGGCCTTGATTTCTTTAGGATAGTCGGTCATGATAACAGGCTTCTTGAAGTATTCTTCTACCAGATAGCGTTCGTGTTCACTGGCAAGATCCATTCCCCAGCTGATGGGGAACTCGAATTTCCTGCCTTTGGCAACAGCTTCTTCCAGTATCTTGATGCCTTCGGTATAGGTAAGACGAACGAATGAACCAGCAACAATGCCTTTCAGACGCTCAATAAGTGTCTTGTCGATCATCTTATTGAGGAACTCAAGATCATCCTGACAGTTGTCCAATGCCCACTGGACACAATACTTGATGAAATCTTCCTCTAAATCCATCAGGTCATTCAGATCGATGAATGCCACCTCTGGCTCTATCATCCAAAACTCAGCCAAATGACGAGGAGTATTGGAGTTCTCGGCACGGAAAGTGGGACCAAAGGTGTAGATGGCACCTAAGGCAGTGGCACCCAACTCGCCCTCAAGCTGTCCGCTGACGGTCAGAGAGGTCTGCTTGCCAAAGAAATCGTCATCATAGATAATCTTTCCATCTTCGTCCTTCCTGAGGTCGTAGAGGTTCTTGGTGGTTACCTGAAACATCTGTCCAGCTCCTTCGCAGTCACTGGCTGTAATCAGAGGCGTATGGAAATAGAAAAAGCCATGTTCATGGAAATACTGATGTATAGCCATCGCCATGTTATGACGTATGCGCATCACGGCACCAAAGGTGTTGGTACGGAGACGCAGATGGGCATACTGGCGCATATATTCGAAACTTTGACCCTTCTTCTGCATAGGGTAATCGTTGCCACAGAGTCCATAAACCTGCAACTCACGACATTGAATCTCCACACTCTGACCGGCACCCATGCTCTCCACCAGCTCGCCATTGACACTGATACACGAACCAGTAGTGATTTGTTTGAGCAGTTCGCCATCAAACTGAGTGGGGTCGACAACTATCTGAACATTCTTGATGGTAGAACCATCGTTCAGAGCAATGAAATCTACAGCCTTGCTGCTGCGATGGGTGCGCACCCATCCTCTTACATTGACGAGTGTGCCGAAGTCTTTTGACTTCAGCACATCCGTTACTTTCGTTCTCTTTATTGTTTGCATTGTTTTTCCAGTGAATATAGTGGGTTCTATAATTCTTCCGCCGATCATTACCTTTTTTACTCGTAAGCGCCCATACGCAGACGGTCTACCTCTTCTTCGGTGAGGTAACGCCAGTCACCACGACGCAGGTTCTTCTTGGTAAGTCCGGCAAAAAGAACACGGTCAAGCTTGGTAACACGATAGCCAAGGCTCTCAAAGATACGACGCACAATACGATTCTTACCGCTATGTATCTCTATGCCTACCTGCTTCTTGTCATTGGCATCAGCATATTCTACTTCGTCAGCCTTAATCTCTCCGTCTTCCAAAATAATACCATCTCGTATCTGCTGCAGGTCATGGGCAGTCACATTCTTGTCAAGATATACGTGATATATCTTTTTCTTCAAGAATTTAGGGTGAGTCAGCTTGCTTGCCAGATCGCCATCATTGGTAAGAAGAAGCACACCGGTCGTATTGCGGTCCAGACGGCCCACGGGATAGATACGTTCCGGACAAGCGTTCTTCACCAAATCCATGACAGTCTTACGCTGCTGGGGATCATCGCTGGTGGTTACATAATCTTTAGGTTTGTTCAAAAGAACATATACTTTCTTCTCTAATGATACCGGCTGGTCGTGGAAACGTACCTCGTCTGTGCGAAGAACCTTGGTGCCCAACTCGGTTACGACATTTCCGTTGACAGACACCACTCCTGCCTGGATGAACTCATCTGCCTCTCTACGGCTGCAGACACCTGCATTGGCAAGAAATTTGTTCAAGCGAACTGGCTCATTGGGATCATAGTTGATTTCTTTGTATTCAATGCGTTTCTTCTGGCTATACTTGGCATTGGGATCGTAATCGGCAGTATGCTGGCGATAACCACCACGAGCCTTGTTAAAGTTGCCACGCTGCTGACCATAGCCGCCCTGCTGACCGTAACCGCCGCCGCGCTGCTGACCATAACCGCCGCCACGCTGCTGACCATAACCGCCACCACGCTGCTGACCGTAACCGCC